>JADFKH010000230.1 GCA_022565025.1 Pseudomonadota bacterium | reverse complement strand
CTATCCGGTTTTGCACTGCATCTGGCTTCACATTTCGGTCGTTCTCGCACGTCCATGTGCTCCACGACACCGGGACTCCTGTCCAATGGCCGATCCTTCGAAAACCATAGCTATGGCTATGCTTGTTCGAACGATCGACCAAACTGTATTGCCAGCTACACTGCACAACCGGATCCTTCGTGCAATATGCGGGCTAGCAATCAAGAGTGGAATTCCAAATGTTAATGTTTACTGCCGTCCTGCTGATCTTCGTGATTTTATGGTTGGTGGCCATTGCGTTCATGCGCGGAGAGAATCTTGGCGAGTTTGACCGGGGTGATGATTCCGATGCCGTCCGTTCCTTTGCCGGCAAAAATGGACCAAGCGAGGAACACTGGAAAATCGTGGAATCAATCAGGGTGTTAGGTGAACAGGCCAGGCGGATGTCAAAACAGGAGAAGTTGGACTCTATGCGCCACTTCTTGGAAAACCTGTCTGAGGGTCGCGAGTATGCCAGCGATTTTGTCCCGGTTGATGCAGATGGCGTACCGGCCGAGTGGGTCCTGGCGCCCGGAGCGGACCCTTTAAAGAGGGTGCTGTACATCCACGGTGGTGCATTCATGGCGGGCAGTCACCGCAGTCACCGGAACATCACCAACCGGTTTTCAGAAATGACCGGCGCTGCGGTACTGGCGATCGATTACCGCCTGATGCCTGAAAACCGGCGCAGAGACGGTATCGCAGATTGCCGCACAGCGTATCGCTGGATTCTGAAAAATGGGCCTGACGGCGCCAGTCCGCCAGCGCATCTCGTGGTCAGCGGTGATTCCGCGGGGGGCAATCTGACGCTTTCACTGGTGGCCTGGGCCCGCGATGAGGGTCTGCGCGCAGCGGATGCGGTGGTTGCATTCTCGCCCACAGTGGACGCTGTTTTTTCCAGTCCAAGCATCCGTAGTAATGTTTCAAGCGACATTATGCTGGGGCCGGTTTTTGGACCCTTGCTGAAGATTCCATCAGCCATCAGGGCTTGGTTGTACCTATTGGAATTCCGGTTCAATCCGGCCAATCCGGTTGTATCGCCCGTATTGGGGGATCTTTCGAATCTCCCGCCCACCCTGATCCAGGTCAGTGAGGCGGAAATGCTGCTGGATGACGCACGGCGTTATGTTCGCAAGGCGCGGGCCAGTGGCTCGCCTGCTGTGGCGCAAAGCTGGCCGCATATGCTGCATGTCTGGCAGCTCTTTTACCCGGAAATGCCGGAAGCTGAAGAGGCATTCCAGGAGGTTCAGCTTTTCCTCCAGGGGCTCGAAAAGGAATAGGGATTCGGGTTAGTTGGCCTGTCTCATGGTGCTGGTCTCACCGGAGTCTGGTTGGTTGTGTGTATCATCAATTGGCTGATCCAGCACAGCGGGCGGCTGGACGCCGATCAGGCGATACAGGGCCTTCAAGTGAAGGCGAAACAGTTGGTCGAATGCCGGACCGTCCTGAGCCCTGCCCTCCTCGCCCAGCCACCAGAACCAGTCGGAACTTTCGCACACGGATAACTGCTCCATCACCTGTTCCACGGGGAGCAGTCCTGCGTGGTCTGCGGCAATCGCTGCATCGACTGCGAGCCGGGCATCGATCAGCCTTTCCCAGGCCCGGTTCTTGGCGGGATGACCCATCCAGACCGAGAAGTTGCCGTGCACCCAGCTGCCAGCCGTCAGCCGGGGCAGGGGCTGTAGCGGAACTCTTTGCAATACATCGTAGAAAGTAGTGAGCAGGAATCGCGGGTGACTGGACAAGCGTTGGTATAAAGTGGACAGGAATTCCCTGCCGTTTTCAGGATAGTATTCCCAAGCGTTTTCTCCATCCATGATAATACTGACGGTGGCGTCATTGTTGCCCTGGGTGTTGGCGCGCTCCAGTGCTTGTTCCAGCCGGTATACCAGATCATTCACCGCATCTTCGGCCTGCCATTGTGAGTAAGAAAAGCCAATGAGGTCCGCCAGTTCATCATCACGGAAAATACAAACGAGATGCTTTCCGTCCCTGTTTGGAGTGGGTGCTGTCCATAACTGGTGGTGCGGGCTTGCTTGATGTTTATTGTCTTCCTGTTGGCCGAATTCGGCGCCCAGGCTGTTGCGCAGCACCTTGGCGCCGCTGGCGGTCCACTTGAATCCGTGGTTTTGCAGCAGTTCTAGGGTCCGCTCGCTCAGTGCCCCTTCGGCGGGCCAGCAACCGGCCGGCCGGAAGCCAAAATGATGCTCGAAACAGGCGATAGCGTGCCGCAGCTGCCAGTTGCAGCGTGCCTCACCGCCCGGGTAGGCGCCGGCCGGCAACTCAAGCTCGGGCAGGGCTTCCCTGGCGCTGGAGAAATCCATCAACAGGGGGAGGATCGGGTGCGACCAGGGCGTAACGGACAATTCAACCCGGCCTGATTCAGCCAGCCTCCGATAGCGTGGCAGGATATCGGCGATTTCTGTGCCGATCAGTGCCAGTAGATCAAGCCGGTCCTGCACGCTGAAGCCAACCGCCTGCTCCATCATGCGCCCGGCCAGTGTTGATTCACTGCGCATGAATTCGCCCATCCAGGCCAGGCAGTACCAGACCAGGAGATCGGTCATATCGTCCTGCTCCGGCAGAGTGCCGGCTTCCAATGCCTGTTCCGCCAGGTGACACAGGTGGTTATAAGGCGCAAAGCGCTGCCTGATATTGACCTCATGAGCCCTCAGGCATGACCGGACTAGCGCCTCTTTGTGTGCATTTCCTTGCGGCAACAAACCACCGAGGGCATCGAGTAGGTGGTCTGCGCTTGGTTCACCACTGTCCAACAAGCGCCTGATCCGGTGAGCATAGTCATCGATTTGCACCATAAGGTGCGGAGAAAAATTCACCACGGCTCGGGCATCCGGCACCGCTTCAAGGTGCGCCGCCATGTCGGTGTAGTCCTTGATGGCATGCAGCCAGGTCCACGGCCGGGTGTAAATTTCATTACAGCGGTACTGCGGCTGGTGCATATGCCAGCAAAGCACCACATTAAGCTTGTTCTGGTGCATTGGTCTTTTTTTTACCTGGGTCTGATGCGGGTTTTGTTCGGGTTCTGTTATGGGTTTTCGCTTACAGCATGTCGGGGCAGACCAACACGATTCCTTCCTCGGTTACGGTAAATCGCTTGGCATCATCTGCATGGTCCTCCCCGATAACCGTATGATCCGGAATCTGGCAGCGTTTGTCGATGATGGCCCCGCTGATGCGGCATTTTTTACCGATACGAACGTCCGGCAGGACCACGGTCCTCAGTAATTCCGTGCCTTCGTTCACCTTTACACTGGAAAACAGCAGCGATTGACGCACGCTGGCGCCTGAAATGATACAGCCCCCGGAAACCATGGAATTGGTGGCTCTGCCGGTGCGGCCCGGATCATCGAGGATGAATTTTGCCGGTGGCAGCTGTTCCTGGTAAGTCCAGATCGGCCATTGTGAATCATACAGATTCAGTTCCGGGTGCACGTAAATCAATTCCAGGTTGGCCCGGTAGTACGCATCGATGGTACCCACGTCCCGCCAGTAACTTTGTGCTTTTGTTTTTACATCGTGGAAAGGGTAGGCGAATACCTGGCAGTGCTTGATGCAGTCCGGGATGATGTTTTTACCGAAATCATGCACAGATTCAGGGTCGGTCGCGTCCGCTTCCAGTGTTTTTATCAGGAAATCGCGATCGAATACATAGATACCCATGGATGCCATGGCGGCTTCCGGGTTGCCGGGAACCGGTTGAGGATTGACCGGTTTTTCATCGAAACGGACGATCCGGTGCTCCGCGTCGAGCGACATTACACCGAAGCCGGTTGCTTCATGCAGGGGAACCTGGATCACGCCTACTGTTATGTCTGCATTATTCTCGGTGTGGAAAGCGATCATCGGGCCGTAGTCCATTTTGTAGATATGATCGCCGGCCAGGATCAGGACGTGTTCCGGGCTATGTTCCCGGATCAGGTCCAGGTTCTGATAGATCGAATCGGCCGTTCCTTTGTACCAGTTTTCATCGATCTGTTGCTGGGCAGGAATTATCTGGATGAATTCGCCGAATTCACCCCGCAGGTAGCCCCAGCCGCGT
>JADFKH010000229.1 GCA_022565025.1 Pseudomonadota bacterium | reverse complement strand
AATCGTAATTGTCATTTATGGGCACCGCAATATCGCCCTCGTTAAAGGGTTCGGTATTATTCGAGCGCCAGATTTCCTGGTTGAACTAGTAGTTGATCAGCAGTTGCTGTGCCTCACCCCTTTTTGATTTTCTGACGTACTGGATATATGAGGGGTAAGCCAGTGAGACCAGGATTGCCACGATTACGATCACGATCATCAATTCTATCAGTGAGAAGCCTGCATTCTTTTTTACTTTCCATGTATTCATAAGTCACCCTTTGTTTCCTTGCCTGGGGTTTTTCCTCAAACATCATATTCTCCTGGGCACCGAAATGACAACATTCGGACAATTCAGGAGGGATCCGGTTGCTGTCACCAATGAGCCGTTGGCAGCGAATAGGGCCCACAGCCGCGGCAGGGTGGCCCTGGCGGGTAACGACTCGGTTGGTCTACTGTTCACAACAGGATCGAAGATGGAAACGTCGGATTGAATGTTATGGTTTCGCTCCCATTCCGGATGAACGGCAGGAAAACAATGCTGGGCGGTAGCTTTTCATTCGCCTTTACAGGCACACATTGCCTATAATGAGTTACAGATCTCAGGATGAGACTGCCGCAATCAAGGATGATTGATATGATCAGAAGTAATCTGAGCACCCGCTCCAAGAATTCTTGCCACACTTTTCGCCGCCATCGGGGTTTTACACTCGTCGAAATGATGATATCGACCCTACTGGTGGCCATTAGCGCAACTCTGGCCCTTCCCTCCTACCGCGACATGGTCGAAAAGCGCCAACTCACCAACAGCGCTGAGCAGCTTGCTTCCTTCGTCAATTCGGTGCAAAGCATTTCTGCACGCAGCAACCAGATCGTGACCGTTTCCTATTCACGCACTGCCAACGATGACTGGTGTATCGGCGCTGTCGTGGGTGCAACGGCATGCGACTGCAATCAGACCAACGTCAGCGCCTCGGACTTTTGTGCAATCGATGCCCAGCCCTTCTTGTTGAATGAATCCCTGTCGGGTGGTTCAGACCTGGTCTATGCCATCAGCGGGGATGGATCCTACGCTTTTGATCCGATCCGCGGTCTGTTCGTGGACACGGTTGATGCACTCACCATGGGGTTGCGATCCAACAACCAGGCATTCAGGCTGAATCTTGAGGTCAACAACACGGGCCGGGTGACCCTGTGCTCGGATGATGACAGCCATGCAATTCCCGGTTATGACGTTTGTCCTAGTTGAGGAGGCGTGCTGATGAATATTAGATGGTCCCAACAAAAGGGTATGAGCCTGATGGAAGTGCTCATTGCCATGAGCATCAGCCTGGTGGTGACGGCGTCCATGATAGCGCTGATGTCTAACTCCTTGGGCTCAACCGCACGCATCGTCAATATGACCAAGCTGTCGGATGACCTGCGCACAACCATGCAAATGATGACACGTGACGTGCGCCGCAGCAATTACAACGCCAATTCCATGTTCTGCTATGCCAATACAAATTGTCGATCGGCTGTAGACGCTACCGTGGCAGGGGACATCACCATAAACGGCGGCAATGATTGTTTCACATTCCTGATGGACCGTGATCACGATGGAGATTCCACCGAAAACGATGCCGGTGGATTCCGGCGCGTAATCAGCAGCGGTGTCGGTGTCATCGAGATGTGGACTGGGAATGCAGCGCCGGATTGCAGCGTTGCTGCCGGTACAGCAGGCTGGGTGCAGATCACCAACCCGGAAATCATGGATATCTTCGTTTTCTCGGTGGACGATGATCTGTCCTATAACCAGGTGGTTCTCGATGACAGTTTTGGCAATATCTTGACGGAGAAAGTACGCAAGATTCGCATGAATATGCGCGGCCGGCTGGTCGTGGACAACACCATCGTACGCCGGATCGAGGACGTGATCTCGGTGCGTAATGACCTGCTCTTTTAAGCCGGTCTGAGCCTAAATTCATTGCACAGGGAAGGGCAAAGAGATGAATAAAGCGATCCATCGATTGCAGTCCACGGCGGTGACGCCGGTGAGTCAGCGAGGCGTGATCACAACGTTGACTGGCGTATTGATTCTGTTCATGCTGGGCTTGATGATGTTTTTCGCGATGCGCGTAGGGGTATTCGAGCAACGTGTTTCCACCAACGAGGTACGTCAGAAACTGGCATTTCATACCGCGGAATCGGGCATTCAGCACGCCAAGGAATTTTTCCTGGCCAATGGGCCACTGCTTGTTTCCGACCAGGTGGATGTGTTGACCAACGGAGCAGACGGTTGGCTTGCAGACACCGCCGATAAGCGCTGGCAAAAATGCAGCGAAGCCGGCCTGGATCTCGCGCTCGGGCACGGTACTCACCCTTGTTTCGGTGAATCCGCAGTGGACCAGCGCGGTGCGACCTATTACTACTCATTCAACAATTCAACGCAATTGCCGCTGAATACTACTGGCGATACTACTGGCGACATCATTCAGGGTTCGACCGAAGCCGTCACCGTCGAGGCTCTGTTGTGTATGCTGGAACTGGATGAGGATGCCGCGGTACCGGTACAGGGTTGCAACACCGACCGCGCCATCGCCGATGGCAGTTATTTCATGATCACCATACTGGCGCGCGGCCAGGCGGACTGCGATGGAGGAAGCTGCAACGCCGAGGCCCTGGTCAGTGACCAGGTCGCCAATTTTGGCGCCACCGGTGGCGGAAATTCACCGCAGGTACCCCTGACTGTCAAGGGCAGCTTCCCCCCGTCGGGCACTGTGGAAGTCGCGGCGAATCCCAACGCGGGTGGCACCGGTGTGCCGATATCGCTATGGATGAACAACAATCCATCCTGCTCCAGCGGTGAAGTGTTCGACCCGAGCAGTGGGTCCTGGGCGACTTGTGAAATGCATGAATGGTATGGTGTGGACGCCAGACCGGATGACCTGCTCTGTACTTTTGGGACTTGCAGTTGTTCCCAAGCCGAAGCGATGAGTTATACCGATGGCAACACCACCGTCATGGGCATCGATCTGGTGTTGGACGATGATTTCCCTTGTGATTTGTTCCAGTTTTACTTCGGTGTACCGCGCAGTAATTACCAAAGCGTCAAGGCTTACTCGAAGATCATCAGCGATTGCGACTCTCTGGGGCCGGACTCTTTCGGTATCTACTGGGTTTCCGGTCCAGCCTGCCACATTACGGCCGGCACCACGATTGGATCACCCGATCACCCGGTGCTGCTGATTTCAGCCGCTAGTGTGACCCGGTTCAATGGTGGCGCCAAGTTCTATGGGGTCCTCTTCATCACCGATGTGGAAGATGCCGAAGCGGAGTTTCAGTCCATCGGCACCAACACGATTTACGGCTCCGTCATCAACGATGCCATTCTGGGCAGCTACCAGGGCACTTTTCAGGTTGTCTGGGCCGACAATGTTGCCGAAAAAGCCGGTAACAGCGGTGGTCTTGGCAGTGTCATCGGCGGATGGTCCGATTTCCACAAGGATTGGGAATAACGGGGATTGGGAATAACAGGAACTCATTATGAAAAGTTCAAGCACATGGAAGCGCCCAGGAAAATTCTCCAGCCGGGGTTACACCTTGATCGAAGTCCTGGTGGGTATGACCATTTTTGCCCTGGGTATGCTGGCGCTGGTCCACCTGCAGGGCAATCTCGCACGCAACAGTGGTGACTCGAATGCACGCACCGTGGCCAACAACATCGCCGAAGAAGTGATCGAAAGTTTCCGCACCTTCAGCCAGATTCCAACCGACCCGGGCGGAGTTGCCGATGCCTTCGAAGATATAGTCGATGGTCAGAGCGTGATTGAACGTGGCGGGGTCAACTACGAGATTGATATCGAGGTGACGGACTATTATAGCAGCAGTACCGGCACGTTTGGCACCGTAAATCCCGGAGCATTAGTCTACGCGGACATGAAGCTGCTCGAGGTGACCGTGACCTGGAATACCGAGCAGGAATTCCGCATCGATGAAACCACTACCACCAGTGACTTACTCGGCAGTGGCAGCATCACGCTCACCGATATCATTGCAGCGATCACCTCGCCGTCGGGTGGCAAGGTTTTACTGATGAGCCCGGAATCCACTGCCTATGCTCCGACCGTGGACTACAACCCGGGCGCGAATCCCGACATC
>JADFKH010000046.1 GCA_022565025.1 Pseudomonadota bacterium | reverse complement strand
CGGCTTGGGGCTGGCGGGACGTGCCATGGTCGATTCCGGGCGCATGTGTTCGTCGTGGTCCAGTACAACTTCGCCGACGTGGTTCTTGATCGCTAGGATCGAGTTGGCGAAATAACCGTTGTCCCAGGCATGTGCGGCGCGCTTTTGGCTTTCCAGCGCGTAGCCATCAATCGTTTCGCGGGAAAATCCATGCAGGGTTGCAATCAGGTCTGCACCGATGCCCTGAGGGATAAAATGGAGCTTGGAGGCAACTTGTGGATCGGTGGGCCAGGCACCGCCGTCCGAAGCCATGGGCACGCGGGACATGCACTCGACACCGCCACCAATAACCACATCGGACTGACCCGCCATCACCTGGGCTGCCGCAGTATTGACGGCCTCCAGGCCGGAGGCGCAAAAACGATTGAGTTGCTTGCCGGCTACGGTTTCCGCGAAGTCGGCATTGAGCGCCGCCGTGCGCGCAATATTGGCGCCCTGTTCGCCAATAGGCGTCACGCAGCCGAGTATTACGTCATCCACAAGCGCGGTATCCAGCTCATTGCGGTCACGCAAGGAGCTCAGTACCTGGCTGGCCAGGTTGGTGGGCGTTATGCCGTGCAGGGAGCCGTTGGCCTTGCCGCGGCCCCGCGGGGAGCGAACATGGTCGTAGATATAGGCTGCAGTCATTTCAATTCCTCGGTGGTGGTTTTGCGCTCAACCGGCGCAAGATGTTTTGTTGGTAATCTTTATAGGCAGCCCGGAGATCGATTTCCGGGCTGACCAGCCATTGGTGGTTAAGGCCGATCAAAATGCGAATTGAAGTCAACGGTAAAATGCGGCGAAATCAGCTGGGTGCAAGGTCGTTGATCAGAGACTGTTTACTCGCCCCTTCCAGCACCGTTTCATGGCGATACGAGTCGTGGTCAACACCCATTCGAAGTTCGGCGCCTGCTTGCAGTGCATCCATCATATTGTCTTCCAGTTCAAAACGCAGAAAATGCACCGCGGAGGTTTTTTCATCGGTCGACCGTTCCAGGTCTTCGTTGGCAATGGCGTAGACTTTTTCATGGCCATCGACTCGCAACCAGATGTGATGCTCGATGCGAACGAGTTCTGCCAGCCGCCTGTGCCGTAGATCCACGTCTTCGAATTCCAGCATGGCCGTGGCTTTGAGGTTGCTGCCATCGGGAATCAGCGGATTGTAGGTATCCAGTTCCTGCTGGATGGCATCGGCTGCGAAGATTTTCTCGATGCGCAGCATTTCCTGCACCTGATAGCGGATGGTCAGGCGGTCTTCGAAATACAGCGACAGGTGGGGGCCGATGTTGACGCGGCGGTTTTTTTTGTGCGCCATGACGCGGTCGCGAAAATCCGCGCGTTGTTCGGCATATTGCTCGAGGGAGAGCAGGTCCTGATGGTCTAGGATATTCACATCAGATGCCGTAGGCTTTGCGCAGCAGGGTCAGCGGGTTGGTCTCACCGTGCTTCAGTTCCAGGCCGTCTGCGATCTGGGTGGCGGCCATCGGACAATCGGAAACCAGGTAGTCGGCGTTCATTTCCTTTACGCGTTTGATCACCGGACGGGCAATTTTTTGTGATTTTTCATAGGTGCCGGCGCGCACGCCGTAGGTGCCGTCGTGGCCGGAGCAGCGTTCGATCACCTCGATCTTGGTGCCGGGAACCAGCGAAAGTACATCTTTGGTTTTTGGGCCGATGTTCTGTACCCGCTGGTGGCAGGGTACATGCCAGGCAACGGTGCCCAGTGATTGTTTGAATTGCGTGTTCAGCAGCCCGGCCTTGTGGCGGTGCACCAGGTATTCGAAGGGGTCGAAAATATGCTGCTTTACTTTCTGTACGCTCGGGTCATCCGGGTACATCAGCGGCAACTCCTGCTTGAACATCAGTACACAGGACGGAATGGCGGCGACGATGTCCCAACCTTCATCGATCAGGCCGGTCAGTTCGGGAATATTGGTTTTGCGGTACTTATCCACGGTTTCCAGGTCGCCCTGCTCCAGCTTGGGCATGCCGCAGCATTCCTCTTTGCGGGTCAGTCGCACCGGGATGTTGTTGTGTTCAAAAACGCGGATCAGGTCCTGGCCGATATCCGGTGTATTCACGTTGCAGTAGCAGGTGGTGAAGAGCGCGGCCTTGCCGCGGGTCGGACCGGCTGCCTGCGCTTCCACCACCGCAGGCTGACGGCCCTTGTCGCGGCGACGCAGCGTATCGGAATGGAATTGGGGCAGGTGTGCCCGGTGGTCCAGGTCCAGAGCTTTTTCCAGCACTTTGCGCACGCCTTTGTTGCGGTTGCCCGCATTGATCAGATTACTGACCACGGGGATGGTGGCGATCTTGCCCTGGATTTTGGTGTTGCTGAGCAGCTTGTGGCTGAGCTTACGTTGACCTTTTTTGAACTGGACCGCCTTGGCACGCAGCATCACTTTCGGGAAGTCCAGGTTCCATTCGTGTGGCGGCACATAGGGACACTTGGTCTGGAAACACAGATCACACATGTAGCACTGGTCGACGACCTGGAAATAGTCTTGCTTTGCTACCCCGTCAATTTCGAGGGTTTCTGACTCATCTACCAGGTCGAACAGGGTGGGGAAGGCGTCACATAATGAAACGCAACGCCTGCAGCCGACGCAAATGTCAAAGATCCGCTCCATTTCCCCGAGGAGTTTTTCCTCGTCGTAGAAATCCGGATTCTTCCAGTCCAGCGGGTGGCGGGTTGGGGCCTCGAGACTGCCTTCTCGCATAGCGTCAAACGGCTGAAATCAGCCCATTTCGTCCAGGGCTTTTTGGAAACGATTGGCGTGGGAACGCTCCGCCTTGGCCAGGGTTTCGAACCAGTCGGCAATTTCATCCAAACCTTCTTTGCGTGCCGTACGCGCCATGCCCGGATACATATCGGTGTACTCGTAAGTTTCACCGGCAATGGCAGCGCGCAGGTTTTCCGCGGTTCCGCCAATCGGCAGGCCCGTTGCCGGATCGCCTGTTTCTTTCAGGTATTCCAGGTGGCCGTGAGCATGGCCGGTTTCACCTTCAGCGGTGGAGCGGAAGACCGCGGAAACGTCGTTATAACCCTCCACATCCGCGCGCTGCGCGAAGTACAGGTAACGGCGATTGGCCTGTGACTCACCGGCGAAAGCGTCTTTGAGGTTCTGTTCGGTCTGGGTGTCTTTAAGTGACATGATATTTCCTACCTCTGTAGATTAAAAAAACACAATCCTGCGGTAAAGAATAGTCCTAGATTCTTCATAGTTGAAATTGATTTTAACAATAAGACTGATAGATCAGGTCAATGATCGAGCTCAGCTTCGCAATCGCCATACTTGTCTCCGGCGCCTAATCGCGGGAAACTGGCAACTCTGTCCTCGCCGCGAAGGTATTCGATGATTGCCAGATATGTATCCATGGCTGTTTTCCTTGCGTTGGTCGTCCTCGCGGCGGCCATCGCAGGAAGTTTTGCAGCGGGCGAGTGGTACTACTCGATGAACAAGCCGTCCTGGACGCCTCCGCCGTGGTTCTTTGCACCCCTGTGGGCCTTTCTGTATCTGACGATGGCGTTGGCCGCTTGGCAAGTCTGGCTCAGCGGATACTACAGCCGCCTTGGCGCTTTGACCTGGTGGATGATTCAATTGGCTCTGAACGTAGCCTGGTCGTGGCTGTATTTTGATCTGCACCGGTTGGGTTGGGCCTGGCTTGAGCTGAGCCTGCTGATTGCCGTGGTGGTGCTGTGCATCCGGGCTTTCTACTTGTTGTCCAAATCCGCGGCTTACCTGATGATGCCTTTCCTCATCTGGCTGATTTTCTCCTGGGTGCTGAACCTGGCTATCTGGACCATGAACGGTGGGCTGTTCAGTAAAGTGCTGCTAGCCTAGCACTCCGTTAGAATTCCCAGAGAATTCCAATGGCGGGAAAGGCCGGCAGCCATTGATCAACGGTGGCGTCAAGGAAGACATTGCCATCCTCGTCCTCGTCGATGTCGAAATCGAAGCAGCACTCGTTGGCGCGGTTGGTGGTGTTGGTGACTTCGAAAAAACCCGTCAAGCGCCCGTGGCGCACCGGGAACTCGCGGCTGATGTGGAAATCCAGCGAAGCGTAGGTACCGAGCTGGGCCGCATTTCTTGGGCCGGGGACCGGAATGTATTCATCTTCCTCTTCGTCATAACCCAAGGACATGTCAGTGATGGGCCAACCGGAGTGGATACTGAACGCCACACCGACCTCCCACAGATCGCGCTGCCAGGCCAGCCCTGCCTGAAATGCGTGCCGCTGATCCCAGCTACGGCGCTCATGGATACCGTTGATCAAGTCGGTCGCTTTCGACCAGGTATAGCTGGCCCACCAGTTCAGTTCTTCCTTCGCGCGGTACTCGAGGGTTACTTCGATACCCCGTGTTTTCGCCGTGCTGGGATCGAGTCTAACGCGATCGGGCGCCAGTTCCGGAATCAGGGCCAGTGGGTCATGCAGATTTTCGAAGCGGGGTTTGAGCCGGTCGTAGTCCTTATAAAAAGCTTCCACTCGCAGGCGGTAGTGGTTCGGGTAGCGAAACTGCAGCCCGGCAATCCAGTGCGCCGAGCGTTGCGGTGCAAAAAAGCGATCCAGACCGTCTTCGACCTGCAATTGCTGGATGGGCTGGGACTGGTGATACCGGCCCCAGGTGAAGCGGAAATCGGTAGCAGCGTTGATTGCATGGAGCAGGCTGATTCTCGGGCTGACCTGGCTGTTGAATACGGGTTCGGTATAGGTCTGGCGGTCCCAGCGCAAACCCCATTGCAAAGTTGTAGCCGGAGTGAACTGCCAGCGGTCGGAAAAGAACAGGGCATAGCTGCTGCCTTTGGGCGCCGCCCGGATTGCACTGGATGTGGGTGATTCCTGCCCAGGGTAGTGCTCGAAAAATTCAATATACTCCGCACTGGATGCGTAAAAATACCTGGCGTCCAGCCGCTTCAACTCGAATCCCCAGTTCAGGATGTGCTTGGCAAGGCCGTCGTAACGCCAGTCCTGGCGCAGCCCCAGGATGTCTGCTTGGCGATTGTCGGTGACCCGTGCAATAAACTTATCCGGGTCGTTCACCTGGGCATTGCGCTTGTTGTTGAGTGAACTGTGGGAAAGCACCGTGTTGCTGGAAAGAAACGGCGTCCACTGGTTTTCCAGCAGCATCCAGAAATGCTGGTTTTGCGTGTCGCTGACCGATTCTTCCAGCTCCAGTGGCTCACTTTCCGTGGTGATGATGACTTTGTCGCCGGCCACCAGAGTGTTGAAAGACAGGCGCGTGTTGGGCGAAAGGCTGAAACCGAGTTCGGTGAAAACGTCAAAATATTCAGGCTTGCCCCAGGACCGTTTCAGAACGATGCCGAGGTTGCTGCGACGTGCTGAAACCAGCCAGTCGACCTTGCCTTCTTTGCTGTAACCCGAATTGAGGACAGAGGTATTGAATACACTCAGGCCCAGTTCGGTATGCAGTGCTTGTTCCGGTTTTTGGGTATCGAGCAGGAGCACACCGCTCATATAATCACCGAAAGTTGCCGGAAATCCGCCCGTGTAGGCTTCGACGCCGGAAATCGCACGAGCATCTATGGAGCTGAAAATGTTGTGGTAGTCGCGGATGTGAAAAGGATCCAGCAACTGCAGGCCATTGAGGAAGATCGCTGTTTCGTTAAGTTCTCCTCCCCGAAAGTGTGTCTGCGAGGAAAGACCGCTTGCCGCCGTGCCCGGCAGGCGCTGAGCGGAGCGAAGCGGGTCCTCGCCGAGATCAGGCAAGGCCTGGATCGCGCGTTGATCAATGAAAAACTGGGAATTGGAAAACAAGATATAGCGGCTGGCGGAAACAGAAAGAAGTTCCAACTCGGCAGGGCCGATTTCCATAACGACACTCACCACGGCGAGTTGGTATTCCGTCAGTTCGACGGTTTCCACGACCGTGGTGTAGCCTGAGGCTGCTACCTTGATTTGATAGCTGCCGGGATCCAGTCCGGAATATTCGTAGATGCTGCGACCGATACCGGACGGCGCCGGCAGAGTGGGCACCGAGCTAACCACCACTCGCGCGTCCGCGGGCATCGAATCGGCATTCTTCACGATTACCATGATGGAGCCGGTTGGTTTAAGCCCTGAGTCAGGGTCCTGACGGACCACCAGGAAAAAGCCGTCTACTTCGCGCAGCACCAGCCCATGAGGAACCAGAATGGCATCGAGGATGTCCATTTCCTTGCTGTGTAAAGCAGGTTCATCGAGGACGCGTAGTGAATCAGGCACCAGATTCGTGCTGTAAACCAGAGGAATGCCCCGTGTCCGGAATTCTTCGAGCACTTCTTGCACGGGCTTGCCCCGGTAAGGCCCGCGTTCGTCGGCGGTGGCCGTCGTGATGCACATCGCGAGCAGCAGTAGGATTCGGCCGCCACCCGAGCAGCAAGATGAAATTGCACGGAATGCAATTGCAACCATGGACTTCATTCCGTATCGATTTTGATCACTCCGGTATGCACTTCGGCGACAAGGTCGCTGGTCTGCAGCATCAGTTTCAGTGCACGCATCGGCTGCAGGTCGATCGCGCCATGCATTACGGTACCACGAGCCAGTGTTTCAGCGGCCGCTGAGGCGTATTCCAGCGAATGGCCCGATTCCCGGCTGACCCAGTCAAGAAAGTCAGACAATGAGCGGCCGTCCAGGGTAAATCCCGGGCTGATTTCTTCCACCCACTGCCAGGTTTCACCGAATACGGCGATTGGCGCCAGGCTGACCTTACCCTTGCTGGAAACGCTCAACTGCTGGCCACTTGTTGCGATGGATTGTTCATTGTTACCCGTAACAGTCACGCTTCCCTGCCTCACGCTGACAATTACGCTGACGTGTGTCAGGCTCGTCATGTACCGGGTGCCGAGATGCTGCACGCGGCCAAATGGCGTGTTGATGGCCAGTTCGCTGGTGCTGTGTGGCTGCTTGTCATCAGCATGAGTATCGATGTAAATCCGCCCGTTGAGCAACTCAATATCAGTTGCTGAAATCAGCCTCAACCGCGTATTTTCATCCAGGCGGATCGATTCACCGCCCAGCCAGCGTAGCGCCAGGCGTGCATCATAGGCAGTCGATATCACCATCCCGGACACGAGTGCTTCCTCAGCCCGCAGCTGTTGCATTGCTTCATGTGTAGCGCCAGTCCCGACCAACACACGCCCGCTCTGCTTGACCACAGATGCCACCGTCCGGGTGAGCGTTTGCACCGGGGGATCATTGAACACCCCGGTGGATACAAAAATCGCAAGCACTACTGATGCAGCTGCTGCAAGACCGACGGTAAGCCGGCGCCAGCGCCTGCGGACGATTGCCTGTCTCCATTCGGCATGTAGTGTTGCGTGGATCCTAGCCTCATCATCGGCAGGGGCCCGGGTCCTGGTCGCGGCATTTTTGAACAGTGCGGCAAACAGTTCGTCTGAATTTCCCTGGTTTTCGTGATCTGTGCTGTTCATTTTGGTGCCGTATCTCTTGTTACTCGTTGAAAACGGGTTGGGCCAGCGTGCTGTAGATTTCCTGGAATGCACGCCTGGCGCGAGCGAGGGTGGACTGTGCGGCTGCGCTGCTGATGTTCATTCGCTGGGCGATATCCCTGACCGAAAACCCCTCAATGTACTTCCACTCCAGTGCGTTTCCATAGTTGGGCGGCAATCGGTCCAGCGCCACCTGGATCAGTCGGGCGGCCTCATAGCGCTGGTATCTGAGTCTTGGATCATCGCTGTCGGGTGCTGTGAAGGAATCCACCGCCGCGCGGATGTCAGGATAGTCCTCGGTCAGAACAATGTGCTTGCGGTAGCCGGCATTCTTTCTGGTCCAGTCAGCGATTTCGTTGCGGCAAATCATGCACAACCAGGTAAACAGCGCCGCTTCACCACGGTAGCTGTGAATCTTTTTCAGCGCCCTGGACAGCGCCATTTGAACGATCTCCATCGCAACATCCTCCTCACCTGAGAGCCGTGCCAGGGCAAAGCGGTACAGACGAGAGAAGTTCTCGTCGAAGAACTGGTCGAATGCACGTTCATTGCCCGCCAACAGGCGTTTGGCCAGTTTTCTGTCATCCAGGTAGATCGGCACCGGTACTCCGAAAGTTGCGCTTTACCTGAATATTAGACGGTGTGGGGTGAAAAAATCAGTCGAATCTTAAAATGCCGGCCAGATCACCGGATCAAAGCCACTTCTTGGCGCATCCATGCCAGGGAGGAATTGAAGCAGCTTTTCAGGTATCCTTCGCGGCTGCATATCAGGTAATCAAGGTATTTCCACTATGAAAATCCGTTCCACACTGGCCTTGGCCGTGGTGATCGTGTTGACTGCCACCGTCTGTTCCAAAACAGATACCGAGCTTGCGACCACGAAGGCCGATGCAGAAACCAACAACCAAGAGGCAGCAGCCGTGACACCCGTCAGCGAAAACCCTTTCTTCACCCAGAGCACGCTGTATTTCCAGCTGCCACCTTTTGCGCAGATAGAAGACAGCCACTATGCCCCAGCCTTCGAGCGAGGCATGGAAGAACAGCTGGCCGAGATCAATCTCATCGCCACCGACTCCGCAGCACCCACCCTCGACAACACACTGGTCGCCATGGAACGATCCGGACAAATGTTGACCCGGGTGGCGGATGTGTTTTTCGCAATGGCCTCTGCCGACACCAACGATACCATCGAGGAACTGCGCAGCGAGTTGGCGCCGAAACTCTCGGCCCACAATGACGCCATTTTGCTGAATGGCCTGCTGTTCGAGCGGATCAAGGCACTGTACGAGCAGCGTGACAGCATGGAACTGGACCCTGAGTCTTACCGCTTGATCGACGAAACCTACAAGGACTTCGTCCGTGCCGGCGCTTTGCTGTCCGATGAGGAAAAGGAAATCCTGATGGCGATGAACGCCGAATTGGCCAGCTTGAAAACCCGGTTCAGCCAAAACGTGTTGGACGAGGTGAACGCCAATGCCATCGTGGTGGATTCCGTGGAGGAACTGGCCGGGTTCAGTGCGAACCAGATCGCCGCGGCCAGCGAGGCCGCCAAGGCCCGTGACCTGGAAGGCAAGTACGTGATTCCCCTGCTCAACCACAGCGGCCAGCCGGCGTTATCTTCGCTGGAAAACCGTGCACTGCGCGAGCGGATTCACAAGACTTCATTGTCCCGGGGCATGAGCGGTGGTGCATTTGACAACCGTGAAATCCTGACGCGAATTGTAAAAATTCGCGCCCAGCGCGCCCAGTTGCTTGGCTATGAAAATCACGCGGCCTACAGTCTGGAAAACCAGACGGCCCGCACGACCAAGGCGGTCAACGAGCGCCTGGCCACCTTGACCCCGCTGGCGGTAGCCAACGCGAAACGCGAAGCTGCCGACCTGCAAGCGATGATCGATGCGCAAGGCGGTGACTTCGAACTGGCCTCCTGGGACTGGGATTTTTACACGGAAAAGGTCCGCCGGGACCGTTACGAATTCGACGAATCCCAGCTCAAGCCGTATCTCGAAATGAACAACGTGCTGGTTAACGGTGTGTTCTTTGCGGCAGAGAAGGTCTATGGCCTGACTTTCAAGGAACGCCCGGACTTGCCGGTTTATCTCCCGGACGTGAAGGTTTGGGAAGTATTCGATGCCGACGGTACCACGCTGGCGCTGTTCATTGAGGACTTCTACGCACGCGAGTCCAAGCGCGGCGGTGCCTGGATGAATGCCTACGTTTCACAATCCAGCCTGATGGGCACCAAGCCCGTTGTGGCCAACCACCTGAACGTGCCAAAGCCCGCGCAAGGTGAACCCACTTTGCTTACCTGGGACGAGGTCACGACCATGTTCCATGAGTTTGGGCACGCCCTGCACGGCATGTTCTCCAATGTGAAATACCCCTCCTTCGCCGGCACTTCGGTGCCGCGTGACTTCGTTGAGTACCCCTCACAGGTCAACGAAATGTGGGCGGACTGGCCCGAAGTGCTGGAGAACTACGCAGTACACTTTGCAACCGGTGAGCCGATGCCGAAGGAATTGCTGGACAAAGTGTTGGCCACGGCCAAGTTCAACCAGGGTTTTAAGACCACGGAATACCTGGCCGCCTCGCTGCTGGATCAGGCCTGGCACCAGAAGACGCCTGAGGAGCTGCCTGAGGCTGATGGCCTGATCGAGTTCGAGGCCGGGGCGCTGATCGATGCCGGTGTGGCCATGGACACCGTGCCACCGCGCTACCGCAGCACCTACTTCTCGCACATCATCGGTGGTTATGCAGCCGGGTACTACGCCTATATCTGGAGCGAGGTGCTGGACGCCGATACCGTCGAATGGTTCAAGGAAAACGGCGGCATGACACGTGAAAATGGTGATCACTTCCGTCGAACCCTGCTGTCCCGTGGCGGCGCCGAAGACGCCATGACACTGTTCAGAAACTTCCGTGGCCGGGACCCCGACATCCAGCCCTTGCTGGAACGCCGGGGCCTAACCGGCAATTGACAAGCTGACAATTTCCAAAAAATGAGGCCCGTTCAATTGAACGGGCCTTTTTAATGGCATGGGTGCTGGACTGGGAAATATCTTTGACATTCAGTGGTCAGGACCACAATGACCTAGCCAAGGTGATGCCGTATCTTCCTTCAGGACTGTATGAAACACGGATGTTTCATCCAAGCCCCCAGGGATGGGTTCACGGCGTGTCCTGAAGGAAGATACGGCATCGACTTGGCGGCCAGGCACGACAAGATTCCATTTCGTAAAAAGTTGTATGACCCCGGCCCTACATTAAAATGCGCTGGATGATGTCGTAGTAGGTGGTGCAGAGGCGGTCGAGGTCGGCGATGGGTGTACGCTCGTCGATTTGATGGATGGTGGTGTTGACCAGGCCCAGTTCCAGAACTTCTGTCCCCAGGGGGGCGAAAAAACGGCCATCCGAGGTGCCGCCACCGGTATTCAGCTCCGGCTTGGTGTTCAGGATGGAAACAACTGCTTCAGTTACGGCTTCACGCAGCTTGCCGGCTTGGCTGCGGAAGGGTTCGCCCATAACCTTCCATTCAAGTTCGTAGTCACTGATTTCGTGTTCGATGAGCAAATCTTCGAATCGCGACCGGATGCTCTGGGATGGGGATTGCGGCCCGTTGCGGAAGTTGACCAGCAACTCCACGTTGGCAGGCGTCACGTTCCTGGCGCCTGTACCGCCCCTGATACTGGCCACCTGGCAATGGCTGGCTGGAAATTCCTCATCTCCACTGTCCCAATTCAGCTTAACCAGTTCGTCCAGGAATGGCGCTATTCGGTGCGCCGGGTTATCCAGGTTTTCGGGGAAAGCTGTATGCCCCTGAACTCCATTCACCTGCAAGCGTGCATGGATTGAACCTCGGCGGCCAATCCGGACCGTGTCGCCCAGGTACTGCTGGCTGGAAGGTTCTCCGACCAGGCAATAATCCGGCCGCCGGTTGCGGCCTTTCAGTTCGTCAACGACCCGCACGATGCCGTCCACGGCTTCACCTTCTTCGTCACTGGTCAGCAACAAACCCAGCTGTCCCTGGTGTCCCGGATGTTGCAGGGCAAAGGTCTCCAACGCTACGACCATCGCCGCAACTGCCCCTTTCATATCTGCCACACCACGGCCGTATAATTCGCCGTCTTTCTCACCCGGGTGGAACGGCAGGAAAGTCCACATTTCCTCCGGACCGGTCGGGACAACGTCGGTGTGGCCGAGGAACCACAACGAGGGCGGCCCGCTTCCGTGGGTAATCAGCACGTTGCTGACATCACCACACAGGAACCACTCCACAGCAAAACCCAGGGGCAGCATTCGTTCCGCGATCAGGCGCTGACATCCTGCGTCATCAGGGGTGACCGATGGCCGGGCGACCAGCTCACGGGTCAGTTCCAGTACTTTGGACATGGTCAGATGATCCTGTTGTTATTGTGCTTGGCGCAGTATCTCGTTGATGCTGGTCTTGGCCCGGGTTTGTTCATCGACCTGCTTGACAATCACGGCACAATAAAGGGAATGACTGCCATCGGGCGCGGGCAAGGTGCCCGGTACCACCACGGACCCTGCGGGAATGCGCCCGCGCAGAATTTCGCCCGTTTCCCGGTTGTAAATCCGGGTGCTCTGTCCGATATACACGCCCATCGACAAGACGCTGCCATGCTCAACGATCACGCCTTCGACCACCTCGGAGCGTGCCCCGATGAAACAATTATCTTCGATGATCGTAGGTGTGGCCTGCAAGGGTTCCAACACCCCACCGATGCCTACACCACCGGAAAGATGCACGTTGCTGCCAATCTGGGCGCAGGAACCAACCGTTGCCCAGGTATCCACCATGGTGCCGGGCCCAACATAGGCGCCGATATTTACGTAACTGGGCATGAGCACTACGTCATGGCCAATATAGGCGCCACGACGAACCGTTGCCGGGGGCACAATGCGGGCGCCAATTTCGCTGATCTGATGACCTGAATCGCCACCCCAGCGAAGTGGCAATTTATCAAAAAAGTGGGTGTAAGCCGCGTCAACGACCTCGTTCTCGTGGATACGAAAACACAGCAGGACGGCTTTTTTCAGCCACTGGTTCACCTGCCACTCACCTGCCCCCCCGGCCGGCTCAGCCACTCTAAATTCACCGGATTCCAGGCCATTGAGGCATCGCTCTACTGCCCGCGCCACTTCCGGTGGGGTTCGTGCAGGTGACAGGTCTGCCCGGCCCTCCCAGGCGGACTCGATTATCGCCTTGATTGAACTGCTATCCCCGTGCTTATTATCGTGGTCATTAGCGTGACTATTCATGCAGCATTACCCCGTTTCGAGGTGTTCGGTTATTGACTGGCTCAATGCTTCTTGGGCCTCGTCAGAAAGTGGCTTGTGCTTGGAATCGCTGATCAGGAAGGTATCTTCCACCCGCTCACCAAATGTGGCGATCCGCGCATTGTGCACCTGTATCCCCTGTTTGAAAATGGCGGCGGCAACGCTGGACAGCAAGCTCGGCTGGTCGTTGCATTCGAGGTGTAACACGGTGCCCGCGCGGTCTGGATCTTTGGCAAAGCGAATCTGGGGTTTCGACGTGAAATGGCGGAGCCTGCGTGGCATGGACCTTTGCACCGGTGCTGGTAATTTACTCTCGGCGGTCGCAGCTTCAAGGCGCTTGACGAGGATCTGTGCATCCATTTCGTTGAGTACATTCCCGTGCTGGTCCATCAACTGGAACAGGTTAAAACTGCGCCCCTCATTGCTGGTCAGGATCCTGGCTGAAAGAACGTCAATCCCCATTTCATCGAGCACCGAGGTGATGGAGGCAAACAGGCCATCGTGATCCGGTACGCAGACCAGCAATTCCGAGACCCCATGCGGCTGTACGTCGCGCACCGCGATCTGCAATTCGCGACTTTGCATGTCAATCACAGCTTCCGTCATCCACTCCAGCTGATCCGGGCTTAGCCGCCAGAACGCATACTCGGGTAGTGTGTGCCAGATCCGGCTGATTGGCTGGTTCGGGATTCCGCGCCGCAACAGCCGGCTCAGAGCACTTGACCGTGTCTCGCGCATGCGGGTCGCCCGTTTGAGGGGGTTTTCAAGGCCACGCCTCAAGGCATTACCGCTGGCCACGTAAAGATCCCAGATCAGACTGTTTTTCCAACTGTTCCAGAGTTTCGGACTGGTTGCCGCGATGTCCGCCACCGTCAACAGATAGAGATGATCGAGGTAACGGGTATTGCCCATCGTCTGGGCAAAATCCTGGATGTTTACGGGATCGGACAGGTCCTTGCGCTGCGCGGTCCGCGACATCAGCAGGTGATGTTTCACCAGCCAGGCGACCATTTTACATTCGGCCGGCTCAAGTTCCAGCCGGGTACAGAATCGCTCTGCATCGAGCGCACCCAGCTCGGAATGGTCGCCACCCCGCCCTTTGGCAATATCGTGAAAGATGGCCGCAATGTACAGCAGCTCCGGTTTGGCAATCCGTTTGAACACCTGGCGTGTATACGGAAACCGGTCACGGTATTTTCCATACGCAAAACGCCTCAGGTTACGCACCACAAACAGCGCATGCTGATCGACCGTGTAAACATGGAACAGGTCGTACTGCATCCGGCCCACGATGTTCGCGAATTCGGGTATCAAGGCCGCAAGCAGGCCATACCGGTTCATACGCTGCAGTTGTGTATACACACCCTCGGGTTGGCGGAGAAGCTCGATAAAACAGCGATTGACTTCTTTGCTGCTGCGGAATTCATCATCGACCACATACAGGTGGTCGCGGATCTGGCGGATGGTAGAGGCGGTGATGCCGTGAAATTGCGGGTTGCGCGCGAGCAATACGAACAGCTCCATCAATGCGACCGGACTGCGAACAAAAACTGATTGATCAACGGTTTCAATGAACCCGTTGCGAATGCGAAATTGGCCCTTTGATGGATGGTTGACCAACACCTCGGGCTCATCAACAGCGGGGAAAATCAACGCTTCGCGGAACAGTTGCAGCAGGCTTTCATTGAGCCGTTCCAGCCGCATCACGGTGCGGTAATACAGCTGCATGAACTGCTCCACTGCCAGGTTATTTTCCTGGTCTTCGAATCCAAAGCGTTCGGCAATCTGGCGCTGGTAGTCGAATAGCAGCCGATCTTCTGCGCGACCGGCGAGCACGTGCAATGCGAATCGAACACGCCACAGGAACCGCTGCCCGCCGACCAGGTCACGGTGTTCGGACTCGCTGATGAAACCGTTTTCAACCAGACCGTGCAGCGTGTGGGAGTTAAAATGGCGTTTGGCGACCCAGGAAATCATCTGGATGTCCCGCAGACCGCCGGGACCTTCCTTGATGTTCGGTTCGAGGTTGTATGCGGTTTCGTGATAGCGGGCGTGCCGCTGTTTCTGCTCTTCGAACTTGGCCTCGAAATACTCCTTGGCCGGCCACAGCTTATCGGTCGAAGTTACCGTGTGCATCTGGTCCAGCAGCGATCTACTCCCGGCCAGCAACCGTGATTCCATCAGGGTCGTGACCGTTACCACATCTTGGCGTGAATCTTCACCACATTCACGGACTGTGCGGACGCTGTGCCCGAGATAAAATCCCGCATCCCAGAGCAACTGGATAAACGACTCGATCTCACTGCGCGGTATTGATTTCCCAATGTGGTCGTCCAGCAGGATCAACAAATCAACATCGGAATGGGGATGCAGTTCACCACGCCCATAGCCCCCGACCGCAACCAGGCTGATCTTTTGGGAAAACGGAACCAGGCTCTTCCAGACCAGCAACAGCAATTGCTCGACAAACCAGGCCCGGGCGTGGACCCGCTGGATTACATCATCACCGGCCCAGAATCCATCCGCCAGGCGTTGATCCGCCCGCTTGAGCGCATCACGGACAAAATCCCTCAGCACAGCAGTCTTTTCCCGCACATCCCCTGCCTGCTGGTCAATCAGCTGCAAGTCGCTGGAGAACGCCTCGAGTGCCGCCAGGTCCAAACATCCCCTGGATGCCGGAGGTGCCGCCAACCGTCCGTCCATGGTCAGATTTCGTCGCCGGGGAGTTGGGTAAGCACTTCGAATCCATCATCGGTAACGGCGATGGTGTGTTCCCACTGCGCAGACAGGCTGCGGTCCCGGGTCAGGACCGTCCAGCCATCCGGGAGTAATTTTGTCTCCCGCCGCCCGAGGTTGATCATGGGCTCGATGGTGAACACCATTCCGGGTACAACGACTTCCCTGGTACCCGGCCGGCCATAATGCAAGACCTGTGGGTCTTCGTGAAAACCCTCCCCGATACCATGTCCGCAATATTCCCGAACAACGGAACAGCCCTGGCTTTCCGCAATCCTTTGGATCGCGTGACCGATGTCACCTAGCCGGACACCAGGGCGGACCATCTCTATACCCGTGACCATGGACCGGTGTGCGATGTCGCAAATGCGCTTGCCCTTGATGGTGGACTCGCCAACCAGGAACATCTTGCTGGTGTCGCCGTGCCAACCCTCCTTGATGACGGTGATATCGATGTTGATGATATCGCCATCCTGCAGTCGTTTGTCACCGGGAATGCCATGACA
>JADFKH010000228.1 GCA_022565025.1 Pseudomonadota bacterium | reverse complement strand
CGAAATGGCCGACTTCCGGCAGCGACACCGGCTTGCCCGCCTCGAAGGCCGCCTGCATGGAGGCCGATTCCTTGGCTTCAACACCAATCAACCTGATGTCCGGGTGCAGGTACTTGCTGACCAGGGCCATGCCAGCCGCCAAACCTCCGCCACCGATAGGCATGAACAGGTAATCGATGGGAGTGTTGCTCTGCCGGAACAGTTCCAGGGCGATGGTCGCCTGGCCGGTAATCACGTCCGGGTCATCGTAGGGGTGGACGAATATTCGATCTTCCTCTTGCGCCAGTTGCAGGGCGCGCTGACAGGCCGTGTCGAAATCATCACCATGGATGATCACGGTAGCGTCCAGTTTTTTCACGGCGTCGATCTTGATGTCCGGCGTGATCGCGGGCATGACAATTACCGCGTCGATGCCGAGATGCCGTGCCGCCAGGGCAACCCCCTGGGCGTGGTTGCCGGCCGAGGCGCAGATCACGCCCTGGTTTTTTTGTGCTTGATCCAGTTTGAGCAGCTTGGCATAGGCGCCTCTTAGCTTGAAGGAGTATACCGCTTGCAGGTCTTCACGCTTGATCAGTACGCGAACGCCGAGTCGTTCTGACAATGCTTGCATATCCTGCAAGGGCGTTTCGCGCACCAGATCATGCAGCCGGCACTGCATGATGCGCGGCATGTATTCGTCGAACAGCGATTTACGCGATTCGCTGGACTGACCCGGGGCAGTAGCAGTCGGGTGGCTGGACCCTTTCATTCAGAATTTCCTCATCCCGGTTTCAGCCGCTCACAAACGGCCTCGGTGACCCGGGCGGTGCTGCAGCCACCGGGTACCAGGTCCGGGGTCAGAATGCCCTCATCCCAGCACTGATGAATACTTCTCTCCAGGGCATCAGCCTCGTCCGCCCGGTCCAGGGAATGCCGCAACATCATGGCTACAGACAGCAGCATGGCATAGGGATTGGCCTTGCCCTGCCCGGCGATGTCCGGGGCAGAACCATGGATGGGCTCATACAGGCCGAAACGGTCTTCGTTGAGGGAGGCTGAAGGCAGCAGGCCCATGGAACCACACAGCATGGAAGCTTCATCCGACAGGATGTCACCAAACAGGTTTTCGGTCAGCATCACGTCAAAGTCAGCAGCCCGGGTCAACAGGTGCATGGCAGCAGCATCAACCAACAGGTTTTCCAGGCTCACGTCTGGAAATTCATCCTCCAGCACCTGGCTTACGACCTCGCGCCACAGGCGGGAAGTTTCCAGCACATTGGCCTTGTCCACCATCGTGATCCGGCCCTTACGCTGGCGGGCCAGGGCGCCGGCAGCACGCGTGATCCGTTCGATTTCACTACGGGTGTAACGGCAGACATCTTCCGCCTGGTTCGCATCGCGCCATTTTTTGCCAAAGTAAATACCGCCCGTCAGTTCTCTGACCATCATCAGGTCTACGCCAATCAGGCGTTCCGGCCGGAGCGGGGAAAATGCCTGCAGGGCCGGGTGGGTTACGATGGGCCGGAGATTGCAGAACAGATTGAATTCAGCACGGATTTTCAGCAGGCCGAGTTCGGGCCGCTGTTCTGCCGGGTGATTATCCCATTTGGGTCCACCCACTGCGCCCAACAGGGCTGCATCCGCTGATTTACAGGCGTCAATCGTGGCCTGCGGCAGCGGTGTGCCGGTGGCGTCCACGGCAGCCCCGCCAATCAGTTGTCCATCCAGTTCAATCGGGAGATTGAACAGTTCATCCATCACCGCAAGCACCTGGCAGGCTGATTGGTAGACTTCGGGGCCGACACCGTCACCCGGCAAGCCAACCACCCGGAAGACCCGGGTGGTGTTATTTGCCGTAGCGCTGCTCATGGGCGCTGATTTCCTGTTCGTTTTGCAGGATGAAGTCCAGTTGGTCGATTTCGCGTGTCAGGCAGAAAACGGAGAAAGGGTCCAGGGGGAATTCAAAGGTTCCATAATCCCTGATCGTCAGTTGACGCGCGCCGATGTCAATGCTCACCATGCTGTCCGGGTGCTTGTGCAGATACTCGATAACCTGTTCTTCAGCAGTGACCGGGATGAGACCGTTCTTGAGCGAATTGTTGCAGAATATATCGGCAAAACGACTGCTGATGACCGCCCGAATGCCGTAATCGAGCAGCGCCCAGGGCGCATGTTCGCGGGAGGATCCGCAGCCGAAATTGCTTCCGGTGACCAGCACCTGCTGACGGTCCGGCCGGTGATCGTGGAGCGGGTTGTTTTCCTTAGCCGTTCCATCTGCATTGAAACGCCAGCCATAAAAACAGAATTTGCCCAGCCCTTCGCGCTCTGTCGTGGTGAGGAACTGGGCCGGGATGATCTGGTCGGTATCGATATTGTCCAGCGGTATATTGTACGTGTGCGAATGAATTACTGCAGCGGAATTCCTGGATTGCTCAGTCATTATCGGCCTCCAAAAACTGCTGAGGACTGCTTACCTTGCCGGTAATTGCGCAGGCCGCTGCCGTCAGTGGACTGGCCAGGATGGTGCGGCTTAGCGGTCCCTGCCTGCCCCTGAAATTCCGGTTGCTGGTGCTGACCACCAGCTTGCCAGGTGCAGCGATATCACCGTTCATGGCGATACACATGGAGCAGCCCGCTTCACGCCATTGGGCACCGGCCTCGGTGAAAACACGGTCCAGGCCTTCGGCTTCAGCGGCTCGGCGGACTTGCTCGGAGCCGGGTACGACCAGGACGCGCAGCCCGTCCGCCACCTTGCGGTTTTTCATGATGCTGGCCGCGGCGCGTAAATCACTGAGCCGCGAGTTGGTGCAACTGCCAATAAAAACGACATCCACGGGCTCGCCCTCCAGCGACTTACCTGCCTGAAATCCCATGTATTCAAGCGCGTCGGCGGTGGACTCAGCACTTTCACCAGACGGTATCGCTTCATCTATTGCCACCACCATTCCGGGGTGGGTGCCGTAGGTCACTAAAGACCGGATGTGGGTAGCATCGATGTCCACGTGGGCATCGTATGCCGCCCCCGGATCTGTTTTCAGGGTCTTCCAGTCGGTCACAGCGGCATCCCAATCAGCGCCTTGCGGCGCCATAGGCCGCCCATGAAGGTAATCGAATGTCGTGTCGTCCGGCGCAACCATGCCCGCCCGCGCGCCGCATTCGATCGACATGTTGCACAGGGTCATGCGGCTGTCCATGTCCATGGCACGGACGGTGCTGCCGTAATACTCGATGACCGAGCCGGTGCCGCCGTCAATGCCGATGTTCCCGATGATATGCAGGATTACATCTTTGGCTGTAACGCCCGGCGCGAGTTCACCCTCAATGCGAATTCCCAGCGTTTTCGGCTTTCTCTGCAACAGGCACTGGCTGGCCAGCACATGTCCGACCTCGGTGGTACCGATACCGAATGCCAGGGCACCAAATGCCCCGTGCGTACTGGTGTGGCTGTCACCGCAAACGATGGTCATGCCAGGCTGGGTCGCGCCCAGTTCCGGGCCTATTACGTGGACAATGCCGCGGTTGGGGCTGTCCCAGCCGTGCAGGACGATACCGTGTTCCTCACAGTTCCGCTGCACAGTCTCCACCTGGGCCCGAGCCTGGCCGGTCACATAGTGGCGCTTGCCATCGGCGTCAGGCGCCGAAGTCGGCACAGAGTGATCGATGGTGGCCAGACAACGGTCCGGGCGCCGCACGCGCAATCCGCGCTTGTTCAGTTCAGTAAAGGCCTGCGGGGTAGTTACCTCGTGCAAAAGGTGCAGGTCAATGTAGAGAATGGCCGGTGTCTCGGCCGATTCATCCCTGACCAGGTGCCGCTGCCACACCTTTTCGAACAGCGTTGAATCAGACGGCGACTGCTGCGGCATTTGTCACCTCCGGTTTTTCATTCATTAAATTTTCCATTGCTGGCACGTGGTTACAGACCCTAGCCCGCATATTGCATGAAGGATCCGGAATTTGCGCTGTAGCTGGCAATACAGTTTGGTCGATCGTTCAAACAAGCATAGCCATAGCTATGGTTTTTGAAGGATCGGCCGAAATGTGAAGCCAGATGCAGTGCAAAACCGGATAGGACAAACTGTATTTTTCGCATGGCAATCATTGTGGATATAAGCTACTAAATTTGTTCATGAATAGTCATATAATC
>JADFKH010000045.1 GCA_022565025.1 Pseudomonadota bacterium | reverse complement strand
AGACAACGTGCAGATGCAGGTGTCTCTGATTGCACCGATTGCGATGGAAGAAGGTCTGCGTTTTGCGATACGCGAAGGCGGACGGACGGTTGGCGCCGGTGTGGTGGCCAAGATCCACGAGTGAATAAAGCGATTTTGGGCGGATATGTTCCGCGGCTTTGTTTAGGCCAGTAGCTCAATTTGGCAGAGCAGCGGTCTCCAAAACCGCAGGTTGGGGGTTCGAGTCCCTCCTGGCCTGCCATAAACAAGTCTGACGGAAGGCGAAAGCGGGAACAAGAGTACTGAATAAGTATACGTACTGATTATGAGCACTAAGGTAGAAACAGAAAAATCACCGATTGTTAATACCTTGATGCTGGTGGTGGCAGCGGCGCTGCTAATCGCCGGTGTTGTGGGCTATTACTATTTCCAGAGCCAGGCCATAACGGCGGTTCGGGTGGTGGGCCTGATGGTCGTGGTTGTGGTGGCTTCATTGATCGCCGCGCAGTCTGATCCGGGTTCTACCTTCTTCCGTTTTTTGAAGGAATCAGATATTGAACGGCGCAAGGTCGTTTGGCCTACGCACCAGGAAACCCTGCAGACGACTTTGATGGTGATTATCGTAACCATCCTGATTTCCCTGTTCCTGGCAGTAGTTGACTGGGGACTGGGCGCTGCTGTGCGTTCGCTGATCAGGGGGTGACGGATGGCTAAGCGATGGTATGTGATCCACGCATACTCAGGTTATGAAAAGCAGGTAAAACGTTCGCTGGAAGACCGCATTGAGCGCGCTGCCCTGGAAGATATGTTCGGCGATGTGCTGGTGCCAACGGAAGAAGTTGTCGAAATGAGAGGCGGTCAGAAACGTCGCTCAGACCGCAAGTTCTTCCCGGGTTACGTGTTGGTGGAAATGGAAATGACCGATGACACCTGGCACCTGGTCAAGGACGTGCCCAAGGTGATGGGCTTTATCGGAGGAACCGCTGAACGGCCGGCGCCGATCAGTCCCAAAGAAGCCGATGCCATCCTGGACCGTTTACAGGAAGGTGCCGACAAGCCCAGGCCGAAAGTGTTGTTCGAGCCCGGTGAAATGGTCCGTGTGGTTGACGGCCCGTTCAATGACTTCAATGGTGTGGTTGAAGATGTCGACTACGACAAGAACCGCCTGAAAGTAGCGGTATTGATTTTTGGACGCTCAACACCGGTGGAACTGGAGTTCCACCAGGTCGAGAAGTCCTGACTGCGGTAAATAATTACCTCAGGCAGACGGGGAGCCTTGCTGCACGTCAGTGGGCGATTGAACCCGGGGAGATAAGACAATGGCTAAGAAAGTATCAGCTTATATCAAGCTGCAGGTACCTGCAGGCCAGGCCAACCCGAGTCCGCCGGTGGGTCCAGCGTTGGGTCAGCATGGTGTCAACATCATGGAATTTTGCAAAGCATTCAATTCCAAGACACAGAGCATGGAAAGCGGTATGCCGATTCCGGTGATTATCACGGTTTACGGGGACCGGAGCTTCACCTTCATTACCAAGACCCCGCCAGCGTCTGTATTACTGAAAAAAGCGGCAGGCATTGCCAAGGGAAGTGGTGAGCCGAATACCGAGAAAGTGGGCTCGGTCACACGGGCCCAACTGGAGGAAATTGCCAAGGCCAAGGAGCCGGATATTACCGCAGCAGATATGGATGCAGCGGTCAGGACTATTGCTGGCTCAGCCCGCAGCATGGGCATCAACACCGAAGGAGTCAAGTAATGACCAGGCCAGGTAAAAGACTGATTTCAATCCGGCAGCAGATCGAGTCTGGAAAAGCGTACGCAATCGATGAAGCACTCGAAATCCTGAAAGGCGCCAGCAAGGTCAAGTTCACCGAGTCGGTTGACGTGGCCATCCGCCTGGGTGTCGACTCGCGTAAGTCAGATCAAAATGTACGTGGTTCCACCGTTTTGCCCAATGGCACTGGTAAGAAAGTGCGTGTTGCAGTATTTGCTCAGGGCGAAAATGCCCAGAAGGCCGAAGCAGCCGGTGCGGATATTGTCGGCATGGATGATCTGCATGATCAGATCAAAGAAGGCGATCTCAATTTTGATGTGGTCATTGCGACACCGGACGCAATGCGAGTGGTTGGCAAACTGGGGCAGGTGCTGGGTCCAAGAGGACTGATGCCAAACCCGAAGGTGGGTACGGTAACCACCGATGTCGAAACCGCGGTGAAGAACGCCAAGGCCGGTCAGGTGCGCTACCGCACAGACAAGGCTGGCATCATCCACACAACGATCGGTAAAGCTGATTTTGAAGTGGACGCATTGAAGGGCAATCTTCACGCCTTGATGAGTGACCTGGTCAAGCTGAAGCCTGCTTCTGCCAAAGGTACATACGTGGAAAAGGTGGCGCTGTCGACGACCATGGGTCCGGGCATTCTGGTCGACAAGACAACGCTGGATTTTTAGGTGGTCAGGTATCCACTGGAATCGAGTCTAGTGGCTGGTTTACCGGCAATGAAGACTCCAGGAGGTTAGCAATGGCGCTCAGTATTGAGCAGAAAAAAGCAGTAGTTGCCGAAGTGGCCGAAGTGGCCAACAAGGCGCTGGCCGCGGTTGCTGCAGAGTATCGAGGATTGACCGTTGAGGAAATGACCCAATTGCGTGCCCTGGCCCGCAAGGATGGGGTTTTTCTCAAGGTCGCCAAGAATACCCTGGTGCGCAGGGCCGTTGAAGGCACCGACTACGAATGCATGCAGGGTTCGCTTTCAGGACCGCTCCTGTTTGCTTTCAGCTTGGAAGATCCTGGTGCTGCTGCACGCCTGGTTAAGGGCTATGCAAAAGACCATGACAATCTTATTGCAAAGCTTGTTGCGGTGGGAGGTGAGTTGTACGACGCGTCCGAACTGGAGCGTCTGGCCAGCCTGCCGACCTACGATCAGGCCATCGCGATGTTGATGGGCGTGATGATGGCGCCCATCGAGAAATTCGTGCGGGCCCTTGCCGAACCGCATACCAAGCTGGTTCGGACCGTGGCTGCAGTGCGGAATGCAAAGCAGGCTGCTTGAAATAAATAAGCCTTTTTATTAATCACACAGTGGGCCCCTGGCCCCTGTAATTACCAACATGGAGACGACAATGGCCGTTTCAAAAGAAGATATCCTGGAAACAATTTCCAACATGAGCGTGATGGACGTTGTAGAACTCATCGACGCAATGGAAGAAAAGTTCGGTGTTTCAGCCGCAGCCCCGGTTGCTCTTGCTGCCGGCCCTGCTGATGGTGAAGCCGCTGTGGTGGAAGAACAGACTGAATTTGACGTGTTTATGTCCTCCTTCGGTGCACAGAAAGTTCCGGTGATCAAAGTTGTACGCGAAATCACCGGCCTGGGCTTGAAAGAGGCCAAGGATCTGGTAGAAAGCGCGCCTGCCAATATCAAGGAAGCTGTTACCAAAGAAGAAGCTGAGGAAGTCGCGAAGAAGCTCGAAGCAGTGGGTGCTTCTGTCGAGGTCAAGTAAATCTTCTTCCCAGATTTACGGGGCTGGAAAGAAGCCGGCTGGGGACAACAGTCTCTGGCCCGCTTCTGCTTGTATTGCTATGAATTTTGATCGTATATAGGCGGAATCAGAACATGAGTTACTCTTTCACGGAAAAAAAGCGCATTCGCAAGGACTTCAGCAAACGTGAGTCCGTTCTCGAGGTGCCTTACTTGCTGGAAACGCAGATTCGTTCCTACCGGGAATTTTTGCAGCTTGATGTTCCAGCGAACGAAAAGCGTGAGCGTGGCCTCCATGGCGCACTGACATCGGTATTTCCCATCGTTGCCTATTCGGGCAATGCAGCGCTTGAGTACGTTAGCTACAAGCTGGGTTCTCCTGTTTTCGACGTGAAAGAGTGCAAATTGCGGGGTATGTCTTATGGCGCTGCCCTGCGCGTGAAAGTCCGCCTGGTTATTTATGACCGGGAAAGCTCCGCCAAGGTCAAGCCGGTCAAATACGTCAAGGAGCAGGAAGTTTACATGGGTGACCTGCCGCTGATGACGAAAACCGGCACATTCATCGTCAACGGCACGGAACGTGTCATCGTTTCGCAGTTGCATCGCTCTCCTGGCGTGTTTTTTGACCATGACAAGGGCAAGACCCACTCCAGTGGTAAATTGCTATTTTCAGCCCGCGTCATACCCTACCGTGGCTCATGGCTGGATTTCGAATTTGATCCAAAAGATGGCATCTATACACGAATCGATCGTCGTCGTAAGTTACCGGTGACCATCCTGCTTCGTGCCCTGGGAATGAACAATGAAGAAATCCTGGATACCTTTTTTGAGACCACCAAGATCACACTGAAGAAATCCGGAGCCAAGCTGGCGCTAATTCCCGGGCGTCTGCGAGGTGAGACCGCCTTTTTTGACATCCGCAGCAAGACTGGAAAAATGCTGGTCGCCACCGGCAAGCGGATCACGGCCCGTCATATCAAGATGATCGAGGATGCGGGTGTAAAAGCTCTTGATGTACCCGATAAATACCTGATCGGTAAAATTGTCGCAAATGCCATCATTGACAAGGAGTCTGGCGAGGTGCTGGCTGACCCCAATGCCGAACTGACAGAAGAACTGCTGGAGAAGCTGCGCGACGCACGTATCAAGAGCCTGAACATTCTGCATATTAATGATCTGGATCACGGTCCCTACATTTCCAACACGCTGAAGGTCGATCCAACAACCAATGAATTGGAAGCGCTGGTCGATATTTACCGCATGATGCGTCCCGGCGAGCCGCCAACCAAGGACGCGGCACAGAACCTGTTCAGGAACCTGTTCTTCGCCGAAGAGCGCTACGACCTGTCCAGTGTGGGGCGGATGAAATTCAATCGTCGCGTGGGCAGAACCGCAATTGAAGGCCCGGGTATATTGGATCGTGAAGACATCCTTGCTGTCCTGCACATACTGATCGACATCCGTAACGGCAAAGGCAGCGTTGATGACATCGATCACCTTGGCAACCGTCGCGTGCGTAGCGTGGGTGAAATGACCGAGAACGTGTTCCGTGTCGGCCTGGTTCGGGTTGAACGTGCTGTCCGCGAACGGTTGTCGGTGGCGGAGAGCGAAGGCTTGTCACCACAGGAACTGATCAATGCCAAACCGGTAGCCGCCGCAGTGAAGGAATTCTTTGGCTCTTCACAACTTAGCCAGTTTATGGATCAGAATAATCCGCTGTCCGAAGTGACGCATAAACGCCGCGTATCAGCGCTTGGCCCGGGTGGACTGACACGTGAGCGTGCGGGTTTCGAGGTTCGTGATGTGCACCCGACGCACTACGGTCGCGTCTGTCCGATTGAAACGCCAGAGGGGCCGAATATCGGACTGATCAACTCACTTGCAGTGTACGCAAGGACCAACGATTACGGTTTCCTGGAAACCCCTTACCGGAAGGTGATTGATGGTAAAGCGACCCGGGATGTAGAGTACCTGTCCGCGATCGTCGAGGGCGATTTCGTCATTGCTCAGGCCAATGCAGAACTGGACAAGGACGGCAAACTTATTGACGAATTCATACCCTGTCGCCACCAGGGAGAGTTCACGTTAAAGGCGCCGTCTGAAGTCAACTACATGGATGTGTCTCCCAAACAGATTGTTTCCGTGGCAGCGTCCCTGGTTCCGTTCCTGGAACACGATGATGCCAACCGCGCATTGATGGGTTCCAATATGCAGCGCCAGGCCGTGCCGACGCTCAGGGCAGAAAAGCCGCTGGTGGGTACCGGTATGGAGCGTTGCGTTGCAACAGATTCCGGTGTGACTGCCGTGGCGAAACGCGGCGGCGTGATCGACCAGGTTGACGCCGGCCGAATCGTGGTGCGCGTTAACGAGGAAGAAGTTCCGGTCGATGATCCCGGTGTTGATATTTATAACCTTATCAAATACCAGCGCTCGAACCAAAACACCTGTATGAATCAGCGTCCGCTGGTGCGTGTAGGCGACCGGGTCTCCATCGGCGACGTACTTGCGGACGGGTCGTCCACCGACCTGGGAGAACTGGCGCTGGGCCAGAACATGCTGGTCGCGTTCATGCCCTGGAACGGGTACAACTTTGAAGACTCCATCGTGATTTCGGAGCGCGTTGTGGAGGAAGACCGCTACACGACGATCCACATTGAAGAACTCACCTGTGTGGCACGCGACACCAAGCTGGGTTCCGAGGAAATCACGGCTGATATTCCCAACGTGGGTGAGCACAATCTCAACAAGCTGGATCAGTCAGGTATTGTCTACATTGGCGCCGAGGTATGCACTGGTGACATCCTGGTTGGCAAGATCACGCCCAAGGGCGAAACCCAGCTAACACCGGAAGAAAAGCTGTTGCGCGCCATTTTTGGTGAGAAAGCGTCGGATGTTAAGGATACTTCCCTGCGCGTTTCCAGTGGCATGGATGGAACGGTGATCGACGTGCAGGTTTTCACCCGTGATGGTGTGGAAAAAGACGAGCGTGCCATGTCGATTGAAAAGGAACAGCTGCGCCATGTCAGCAAAGACCTCAATGATCAGCTGCGCATCGTGGAAAACATCATCTTCCATCGTCTGGAAAACGCATTGCTGGGTAAGGTGGCGGATAAAGGCCCGGCAGGCCTTAAAAAAGGCAGCAAAATCACTGCAACATACCTCGCGGGCATGGACCGGGAAGACTGGTTCAATATCCGCATGCGTAACGATTCCATCAATGAAATGCTGGAGCAGATGGCCGACCAGTTGAAGGAACAGCGCAAGGGTTTTGATGCCCGCTTCGAAGAGAAGAAGGGTAAAATCATCCAGGGGGATGATCTCGCTCCCGGAGTGCTCAAGATGGTTAAGGTCTACATGGCGGTCAGGCGGCGCATTCAACCGGGGGACAAGATGGCCGGCCGCCACGGTAACAAGGGTGTGATCTCAATGATTGTACCGACCGAGGACATGCCATACATGGAAGACGGTACACCGATCGATATCGTGTTGAACCCGTTGGGGGTACCGTCACGTATGAATATTGGCCAGGTGCTGGAAGTCCATCTGGGCTGGGCAGCCAAGGGCCTGGGTCTTCAGATCAGCGAAATGCTGGAACAAAAGGTCAAGATTACTCAAATCCGCAAGTTCCTGGATGAAATCTATAACAGTGACCGCAAGGGCCGGGTCGACCTGACTGAGTTCTCTGATGAAGAGGTCCTGACCTTGGCGCATAACCTGAAGCAGGGTGTGCCCATGGCCACGCCGGTGTTTGACGGAGCAAATGAAAAAGAAATCAAACACCTGCTCGAGCTCGCGCATTTGCCGCAAAGTGGCCAGACCATCCTGTACGACGGCCTTACAGGCGATCCGTTTGAACGCCCGATCACGGTTGGCTACATGTACATGTTAAAGCTTAACCACCTGGTGGACGACAAGATGCACGCCCGTTCCACCGGTCCGTACAGCCTGGTGACCCAGCAGCCGTTGGGTGGCAAAGCGCAGTTCGGTGGTCAGCGATTCGGCGAGATGGAGGTTTGGGCGCTGGAAGCTTACGGCGCAGCGTATACGCTGCAGGAAATGCTGACCGTCAAGTCTGACGACGTCGCTGGCCGTAACAAGATGTACAAAAACATTGTCGATGGGAACCACCAGATGGCGGCAGGCATGCCTGAATCCTTTAATGTGCTGGTGAAGGAAATCCGCTCACTGGGCATCAACATCGAACTTGAAGTAACTGATTAGGAGGAGATCGGCGATGAGAGACTTACTCAATCTCTATGGCAGACAGCGCCAACCGCTTGATTTTGACGCAATACGGATCGGTCTTGCACCACCGGACCTGATTCGTTCTTGGTCTTTTGGCGAGGTGAAGAAACCGGAAACGATCAATTACCGTACGTTCAAGCCAGAGCGAGATGGTTTGTTTTGCGCTGCAATTTTTGGCCCGGTCAAAGATTACGAATGCCTTTGCGGCAAATATAAGCGCATGAAACACCGCGGTGTTGTGTGTGAAAAATGCGGCACAGAGGTCACGTTGACCAAAGTTCGCCGTGAGCGCATGGCTCATATTGAACTGGCCAGTCCGGTGGCACACATCTGGTTTCTGAAGTCGCTACCGTCCCGCATCGGCCTGATGCTGGATATGACCCTGCGTGATATTGAGCGGATTCTCTATTTCGAATCCTACGTCGTTCTCGATGCGGGAATGACCACACTGGAACGTGGTCAGTTGCTCACTGATGAACAGTACCTGGACACGATGGAAGAGTGGGGCGACGAATTTAACGCCAAGATGGGTGCCGAAGCCATTCGTGAGCTTCTGCAAGACATCGACCTCAAAGAACAAGCCGTCCACTTGCGAGAAGAAGTGGGGGCTACCCGATCCGTCACCAAATTGAAACGCCTGTCCAAACGTCTCAAGTTGGTTGAAGGTTTTATCAATTCGGGCAACCGCCCCGAATTCATGATCATGACGGTGCTGCCGGTGTTGCCGCCCGACCTGCGTCCGCTGGTTCCGCTGGATGGCGGACGTTTCGCCACGTCAGATCTCAATGACCTGTACCGCCGCGCGATCAACCGCAACAACCGACTGAAGCGCCTGCTGGAGCTCAATGCGCCCGATATTATCGTGCGTAACGAAAAGCGCATGTTACAAGAAGCCGTCGACGCCCTGCTCGATAACGGCCGTCGCGGCCGTGCCATCACCGGTACCAACAAGCGTCCACTTAAATCCCTGGCTGATATGATCAAAGGCAAACAGGGGCGCTTCCGGCAGAACCTGCTGGGTAAACGAGTCGATTACTCAGGTCGTTCAGTGATCGTGGTGGGCCCAAAACTCAGGCTGCATGAATGTGGATTGCCGAAGAAAATGGCGTTGGAATTGTTCAAGCCGTTTATTTTCAGCAAGCTGCAGCGACGGGGCATGGCTGCCACCATCAAGGCTGCCAAGAAGTTGGTCGAATCAGAACGCCCCGAGGTATGGGATATCCTGTCCGAGGTGATCCGTGAACACCCGGTCATGCTCAATAGGGCGCCGACCTTGCACAGGCTGGGCATCCAGGCATTCGAACCGGTACTGATCGAGGGCAAGGCCATTCAGCTCCATCCGCTGGTGTGTACTGCCTTCAATGCCGACTTTGACGGTGACCAGATGGCCGTACACATTCCGCTGTCGATTGAAGCACAGCTGGAAGCTCGTGCATTGATGATGTCAACCAACAACATCCTTTCACCGGCCAATGGTGAACCCATCATTGTTCCGACCCAGGATGTAGTGCTCGGCCTGTACTACATGACGCGTCAGCTGGCTGGTTCGCTCGGCGAGGGTATGTATTTCAGCGATATTGACGAAGTGCACCGGGCATTCGAAAACAAGGCGGTGCAACTGCACGCGCGGGTAAAAGTTCGTATTGATGAAACCATCATCTCAGAACACGGTGAAGAACGTCATGAGACCAACCTGGTTGAAACCACGGTAGGTCGTGCCCTGCTGGCGGAAATCCGGCCCGAGGGTATGCCGTTCCACATGTTGAACAAGACGCTGAAAAAGAAGCAGATATCAGGATTGATCAACTCCTGTTACCGGCGCCTCGGTTTGAAAAAGACGGTGGTGTTTGCGGACAAGCTGATGTACACCGGGTTCCATTACGCTACCCTGTCTGGAGTATCAATCGGCATTGACGATCTCATCGTACCGGTTGAGAAAAAGAAAATACTGGCAGCTGCTGAAGCCGAAGTTGTGGAAATCCAGAACCAGTATGTTTCAGGCCTGGTGACCGCCGGAGAGCGCTACAACAAGGTCGTGGACATCTGGTCGCGTACCAACGAACAGGTTGCCCGTGCAATGATGCGGGGCATGGGCAGGAGCGTGGTCAAGGATAGTGCAGGGAAGACAGTGGAGGAAGACTCCATGAATTCCATTTTCATCATGGCCGACTCGGGCGCCCGAGGTTCTGCGGCGCAGATCAGGCAGTTGGCCGGAATGCGAGGCCTGATGGCCAAGCCGGACGGATCCATTATCGAGACGCCAATCAAGGCCAATTTCCGTGAAGGGCTGGATGTGCTGCAGTACTTCATTTCAACCCATGGTGCGCGTAAAGGTCTGGCCGATACGGCCCTGAAGACCGCGAACTCCGGGTACCTGACACGGCGCCTGGTGGATGTTGCCCAGGATCTGGTCACTACCGTAGTGGACTGCAAGACAGAGCGTGGTGTGACCATGCACCCGATCGTTGAGGGTGGTGATGTAGTGGAGTCGCTACGTGAGCGTGTACTGGGCCGAATGGTGGCGCAAGATATTCTGAGGCCGGGCACCGATGAAGTATTATTCGCCCGCAACACCCTGCTTGACGAGCGGGAGGTCGAAGAGTTGGAGGATGTAGGTGTCGACCGAGTGCTGGTGCGTTCTACCATTACCTGCGAAACCCGGCATGGCGTATGTACCTATTGCTACGGTCGTGACCTGGCGCGTGGCAATTTGGTCAATATCGGTGAGGCGGTTGGTGTGATCGCGGCTCAATCAATCGGCGAGCCGGGTACGCAGTTGACGATGCGTACTTTCCACATCGGTGGTGCGGCATCAAGGGATGCTGCCGTGGATCATATCCAGGTGAAATCCAGCGGTTCGGTCCGCCTGCACAATATGAAAACTGTGATAAACGCCGACAAGAAATTGGTCGCAGTTTCGAGATCCGGTGAGTTGTCGGTTATCGATGAGCATGGCCGGGAGCGTGAGCGTTACAAGGTGCCATATGGTGCGATCATCTCGGTACGCGATGGAAAAGCCGTCAAAGCCGGCGACGTGACAGCGAACTGGGATCCGCATACACACCCGATCGTGACCGAAGTAGCCGGTAGCGTGAGATTTCACGAAATCATCGACGGCATGACGGTCAACGAGGTGGTGGATGACGTCACCGGCCTGACCAGTCTGGTCGTGACGGATCCCAAGCAGCGTGGCAGCGAAGGCAAGGATTTACGTCCGATGATCAGCCTGGTTAACAAGAGGGGCAAGGAACTGTTCCTCGCCGGAACGGAAATTCCGGCACACTACTTCCTGCAAGCCGGGTCCATCGTGCAGATGCAGGACGGTCAGAAAGTAAAGGTCGGTGACGTGCTGGCGCGCATTCCCCAGGAGTCATCAAAGACACGAGACATCACCGGTGGTTTGCCCCGGGTTGCCGATTTGTTCGAGGCACGCAAGCCGAAAGAATCCTCCATCCTGGCGGAAGTTTCCGGCATTATCAGCTTTGGCAAGGACACCAAGGGCAAGCAGCGCCTGGTTATCACGCAAGATGATGGTGAACATTACGAAGAATTGATTCCCAAATGGCGTCATGTGATCGTCTTCGAGGGTGAACGGGTAGAAAAAGGTGAAACCATTGTCATTGGCGAGCCGAACCCGCATGACATTCTCCGTCTGCTCGGTGTGGAAGCACTGGATGATTATCTGGTGAAAGAAATCCAGGATGTCTATCGCTTGCAGGGTGTGAGAATAAACGACAAGCATATCGAGGCCATCGTTCGCCAGATGCTGCGCAAAGTTGAAGTCCAGGATCCTGGCGATACCAAGTTACTGCGCGGTGAACAGCTCGATGTATTCCGCTTGAAGGAGGAAAATTCAGCGGTCGAAAAAGAGGGTGGCCGGCCGGCCCAGTACCAGAGGATCCTGCTGGGCATCACTAAAGCATCTCTGGCCACAGAGTCTTTCATCTCGGCAGCGTCCTTCCAGGAAACCACCAGGGTGCTAACCGAAGCCGCGGTGCGCGGCACGACGGATCATTTGCGGGGTCTCAAGGAAAATGTGATTGTCGGTCGTCTGATTCCAGCCGGTACCGGTATGGCTTACCACAAGGCACGCAAACGCAAGGTGGAAGAAGAGCCTGGAATTGACCTGGCGGCTCTCGCTTCGGCCATTGCTGCCGAAGAATTTGCCAACCTGGAAAGTGAGACCGAAAAGAGCCGGTAAGTTTTGCAGGAGCCCATGTACGAGCGGGTTCCTGTAAAGGAGTTCCTGTAAGAAAAACTTAGCTCTGGGTGTTGTCAGGGGGAATGAACCCTGTCATAATTGATCGGCTAAGACAAAGAACCCCTCCCGAAGGAGGGCCGTGCGGTAAAAAGACCGTTACGGAAAGCCGATGTCGCCGGCGCGTGGGCCGGACTCAACGGCGCCCAATCCCGGGCAATAGACTACGGGGTTGGGCGTTTGGCATTATCAGCAGACGGCGTTTGTGTTTGTGCTCTTTCGGTGAGCGGGAGTTTTCCGCGCGCAATTTTATTTAACGGGCCGAAAAACCGGAGATGAAGATTTTGGAACAGGGAACTATATGACGACGATCAACCAACTCGTACGTAAGCCGCGCAAAGACAAAGCTTACAAAACCAACGTGCCAGCACTGGAAGGTTGTCCGCAGAAACGAGGCGTTTGTACACGTGTTTACACGACCACGCCAAAGAAACCGAATTCTGCATTGCGCAAGGTGGCGCGTGTACGCCTGACGAATGGCTTTGAGGTAACCAGCTATATCGGCGGAGAGGGTCATAATTTGCAGGAACATAGCGTGGTGTTGATCAGGGGTGGCCGAGTAAAAGACTTGCCCGGTGTTCGCTATCATACCATTCGTGGCAGCCTTGATACGGCGGGCGTAAGTGATCGCCGGCAAGGCCGTTCCAAGTACGGCACCAAACGGCCTAAAAACTGATTTTCACTGACCCTTAAATTACGGCAAGAGAAATGTCCAGAAAACATACTAATTTCTCCAGAGAAATTCTGCCCGATCCCAAGTTTGGCAGTGAAATGATAACGCGCTTCATCAACATGGTGATGGTGAGCGGTAAGAAATCCGTAGCCGAAAGGATTGTCTACGGAGCCATCGAAACCATCAGTGACAAGAACAAGAGTGCTGAACCGGTGGAACTGGTTGAAAAGGCATTGGAGAACGTAAGCCCGATGGTGGAAGTAAAGTCCCGCCGTGTGGGTGGCGCAACCTACCAGGTACCGGTGGAAGTGCGTCCCAAACGTCGCCAGACCCTGGCTATGCGTTGGATCATCGATGCTGCACGCAAGCGAGGCGAACAGAATATGCCCGGCCGGTTGGCGGGTGAATTGTTGGACGCAGTTGAGCAACGTGGTTCGGCGGTTAAGAAGCGTGAAGACACACACAGAATGGCCGAAGCCAACAAGGCATTCGCCCATTATCGTTGGTAATTTTGGCGCTGGAAATTTTAGCCGGCAGTTTAATCAAGAATTTATTGAGGTATAGAAAGTGGCCCGTAGTACGCCCATTGAACGGTATCGCAACATCGGCATCATGGCGCATATTGATGCTGGTAAGACGACTACCACCGAACGTATCCTGTTCTACACCGGTGTTTCGCACAAGATCGGTGAGGTCCATGACGGCAATGCCACCATGGACTGGATGGAGCAGGAACAAGAGCGTGGTATTACGATTACCTCTGCTGCTACCACCTGTTTCTGGAGTGGCATGGACCAGCAGTTCGCGGAACACCGGATCAATATCATCGACACGCCAGGCCACGTCGATTTCACCATTGAGGTAGAGCGCTCCTTGCGTGTGCTTGACGGGGCCGTTGCCGTGTTCTGCGCGGTCGCTGGTGTTCAGCCCCAGTCCGAAACCGTTTGGCGCCAGGCTACGCGTTACAACGTCCCGCGTGTTGCGTTCGTCAACAAAATGGATCGCACCGGTGCGAATTTCGAACGCGTTGTCAGTCAGATTGAAGAGCGCCTGGGTGCGCGTACCGTTCCCGTCCAGCTGCCAATCGGAGCCGAGGAAAATTTCCAGGGGATTATCGACCTGGTTCGAATGAGAGCAATTTACTGGGATAATGAAAACCAGGGCAGGAATTACGAGACGCGTGATATACCTGCAGAGCTTCAAGGCGCAGCAGAGTCTGCTCGTGAATTCATGGTTGAGGCGGCCGCCGATGGTTCTGAAGAGCTGATGGACACTTACCTCGAAGGTGGTGAGTTAAGTGAAGCACAGATTATCGAAGGCCTGCGTATGGGTACAGTGGCCAATGATCTTGTTCCTTGTCTTTGCGGCAGCGCGTTCAAGAACAAGGGTGTCCAAGCTCTGCTCGACGCAATTGTCAACCTGATGCCATCTCCGCTGGATGTTCCAGCCATCACGGGGACCCATGAAGATGATACGCAAGGCGAGCGAAAGAGTTCAGACGATGAGCCATTTGCCGCACTGGCATTCAAGATTGCTACCGACCCCTATGTCGGCACGCTGACCTTTTTCCGGGTTTATTCCGGCGTTCTGCATTCTGGTGATACAGTTTACAACGCGGTCAGAGGCAAGAAAGAGCGGGTTGGGCGTATCCTGCAGATGCACGCTAATACGCGTGAGGACATCAAAGAAGTTCGAGCCGGTGACATTGCCGCGGCTGTGGGATTAAAGGATGTCGCAACCGGTGACACCCTATGTGACCTGCACAACATCATCATGCTGGAGCGTATCGATTTTCCCGATCCTGTGATCTCGGTGGCGGTTGAACCCAGGACCAAGGGTGACCAGGAAAAAATGGGAATAGCACTCTCCAAGTTGGCCCATGAAGATCCGTCATTTCGTGTTCATACGGACGAGGAATCCGGGCAGACCATCATTTCCGGTATGGGCGAGTTGCATCTCGACATCATCGTCGAGCGCATGAAGCGTGAATTCAAAGTGGAGGCCAATGTGGGCCGTCCGCAGGTGGCTTACCGTGAGACGATCCGCAAAAGTGTCGCGGCTGAGGGCAAATTTGTGCGCCAGTCTGGTGGCCGCGGCCAGTATGGCCACGTCAAGATCCGGCTGGAGCCGGCAGGGAAAGGTGAGGGTTACGAGTTCGACAACGCTATTGTTGGCGGTGTGGTGCCGCGTGAATACATCAATGCGGTCAACAAGGGTATCCAGGAACAGATGACCAATGGTGTGATTGCGGGTTATCCCGTGGTCGATGCCAAGGTAACGCTGTACGACGGCTCCTATCATGAGGTCGATTCGTCTGAGATGGCATTCAAAATTGCCGGTTCCATGGCTTTTCGGAACGCGGCGCTGATCGCTGATCCGGTTCTGCTGGAACCCATGATGAAGGTCGAAGTGGTGACGCCCGAAGATTACATGGGTGACGTGATGGGTGACCTGACACGCCGTCGCGGTATTCTCCAAGGCATGGAAGACAGCCCGGCCGGCAAGATGTTGAACGCACATGTTCCACTTTCGGAAATGTTTGGTTACGCCACCGACCTGAGGTCGCAGACCCAGGGTCGCGCGACTTTCACGATGGAATTCGACCACTACGCCGAAGCACCGGCTAGTGTTGCCGAAAAAATTATCAAGAAAACGGCTTGAGCCGAAGTGATTATTTGAAGGCTTTGATTTAAGGCAGATTAAACAGGAGTGACTCATGGCCAAAGAAAAATTTGAACGAACGAAACCTCATGTCAACGTGGGCACGATTGGTCATGTTGATCACGGCAAGACGACGCTGACGGCGGCGATGACGAAGGTGTGTGCTGAAGCGCGTGGAGGCGATTTTACCTCTTACGACCAGATTGACAATGCACCGGAAGAACGTGCGCGTGGCATTACCATTGCTACGGCGCACGTGGAATACGAATCAGAAAACCGTCACTACGCACATGTGGATTGTCCGGGTCACGCGGATTACGTGAAGAACATGATCACGGGTGCGGCGCAGATGGACGCAGCGATCCTGGTGGTATCAGCGGCCGACGGCCCGATGCCGCAGACGCGTGAGCACATTCTACTGGCCCGCCAGGTGGGGGTACCGTACATCCTGGTATACATGAACAAGGCGGACCAGGTCGACGATGACGAGCTGCTGGAGCTGGTGGATATGGAAGTACGTGAGCTGTTGAGCTCCTACGATTTCCCGGGAGAGGACACCCCGATCATAACCGGTTCTGCGTTGCTGGCGCTGGAAGGCGACGAGTCGGACCTTGGCGTACCATCGATTCAGAAGCTGATCGAGGAGATGGACGCGTACATTCCGCTGCCGGAGCGTGATCTGGACAAGCCATTTCTGTTGCCGATCGAGGATGTGTTCTCGATTTCGGGCCGGGGTACGGTGGTGACGGGACGAGTGGATCGCGGCATCATCAAGGTGGGTGACGAAGTGGAGATTGTCGGTCTCAAGGAAACGGCCCAGAC
>JADFKH010000227.1 GCA_022565025.1 Pseudomonadota bacterium | reverse complement strand
CCCCGTGATGAAATGCAACAGATATTGGAACCCCTTAAGGGCGCCTTTGAGTGGGGCCGGGCAATTGGCGCCATGCTGGGCTCACGCCGCGTGCTGGAAGACGCCAGCGCCATCATCTGCGTTGGGCAGAATGAGCAGAAAGCGGTGCAGGCGCGTTACCCGGACAAGCGCGTCGAGTGGCTGCCCAACGGCGTCGACACAGATCGTTTTGCGCATGGCAATGGCCACGATTTCCGCGAAAAAAACGGCATCCCCCAGGATCGCAGGGTGATCCTGAACGTAGGCCGCATCGATCCCCAGAAAAACCAGCTTGCGCTGTTATCGGCCATGCCGCACTTGCTACGCAAGCACAAAGATATTCACCTGGTGCTGATCGGTCCGGTGACGGTTGAGTCGTATGGCATGGAACTGCTCAACAAGATTCATGAAGCGTCGCTGTATGACCATGTGACCCTACTTCCAGGTCTGCCGGGAGGCAGCGAAGATCTGTTGAACGCATACCACGCGGCTGATATTTTTTGCCTGCCGTCACGGCACGAACCCTTCGGCATCGTGATACTCGAAGCCTGGGCTTCAGGACTGCCGGTGGTAGCTTCCAAGGTCGGTGGCATCCCCTCGTTCACACAAAATGGTGTGGACGTGCTGCTTGCCAATCATTTAGAGCCGGACTCATTCACGGTGGCAATCAGCAGGCTGCTGGATGATCACCATTTCGCGGCCCGCATCGCGACCAGGGGACGTTTCAAGGCCCGCACTCAATATGACTGGCGTCACGTCACATCCCGTGTCGAAGCAATTTACATGGATCTGCTGAGGGCCTGAATGATGCGCATACTCCATGTCCACGACCATGCATATTTCCAGGGCGGGGTAGAACAGATCCTGTTCGATACTGCCCGCGGATTGTCTGACCAGGGCTGCCCCCAGGCGCTTTTACATAGCGGTGATGCAACTGACCCGGAATTTACCAGGCCTTTCCACAGCACTGCCAACGTGGTTTCGATTATCGATTCATTCAAACCCAATGCGGTATTGATACACAAAGTAGCCAATCCGCAACGCGTTGCAGCTGTGGCACAGTCCGTCCCGGCAGCACACATGGTGCACGATTACGATCTGGTCTGCCCGCGCCGACACAAGTATTTCCCGCTGAGTCTTTCGGTGTGCAACCGACCTGCCGGCATCTCGTGCTACCTGCATATGTGTTGCTTCCAGCGGGCTGCAGATGACGCGCTGTTGCCGATCCGCATAAAGGGTACGGCACAGGTCAAGCGCCAGTTGAAAGCTGTGCAGAATGTGCGGCGCTTCATCGTTGGCAGCCGCTATATGAAAAAAGAGCTTGAGACCAATGGTATTTCAGGCGACAAAATTGTAATCATACACCCGGTCCCGGCTGCCCTGAAGGCACCCGTGGCACACCCGCCAAGCGAGGCACCCGAGGTACTGTTCGTCGGCCAGGTCATACGTGGCAAGGGTGTGGATTTGATGCTCAAGGCACTCTCTTGCCTTAATGGCGAGTGGCGGGCAAGCATCGTTGGCGAAGGCAATCACCTCGATGCCTGCAAGTCGCTGGCCAAGCAACTTGATATTTCCGCGCGGGTCAACTTCACGGGCTGGATTCAGCACCACGAGCTGGACCGCTATTACAGCTCCGCCAGGCTGCTGGTGGTGCCTTCCAGCTGGCGAGAGCCATTCGGAATGGTCGGAATCGAGGCGATGGCACGCGGCCGTCCCGTGGTTGCTTTTGGCGTCGGTGGAATTCCTGACTGGCTGGACCACGCCAGCACTGGGTTTCTGGTCCCGCCGGCCGACATTCCCGCCATGACATCGGCGATACAACGTCTGCTGGATGATCCGTCACTCGCCGGTGAAATGGGCCGCGCCGGAGTTCTCCATACGCAGCGGGCATTCTCCCACCAGGCTTACCTTGATCAAATCAAACAACAGATGGAACAACTTAAATGAGAATTGGAATATCAGCTTTCGCAGGTGATTCCGGCAAATCCGGCATTAGCCAGTACATGAAGCACATCTTCAAACGTCTCCCCCACCTGTCAGCCCATGATGAATTCGTGGTGTTCATGACCCGTTCTGACCGTGAACATTTCGACTTTGGCCACCCACGCGTCAAAATCGTCACATCACCTGAATGGATGGGGCATCCCGTGGCAAACGTCATATGGCACATGTTGTGGCTGCCCGTCACGCTGGCGGTCCATGACTGTGATTGCGTTTATCTGCCCGCCGGCAACCGCCGACTGTCCTGGTGGTACGGCGTGCCGTCTGTCGGTACGGTCCATGACCTGTCACAACTGCATGTCGAGGGTAAATATGACCCGTTGCGGATGTTTTATACAACCAGGATACTGCCCCTGCTGATGCGGCGGCTCACGCAGGTGATAGCAGTCAGCCAGGCGACCCGGCGTGACCTTGAACAGCATGCTGCGGTCGATCCCGGACGTATTGAGGTCATTTACAATGGTGCAGACCTGGACCGTTTCAAACCTCATGACAAGGCCCTGGCAGCGCAGCGCATCCGGCAAAAGTTCGATATCGAAACACCTTACATTCTGTACACGGCACGACTCGAACACCCGGGCAAGAACCACGTTCGTTTACTGGAAGCCTTCGCGCAACTGAAAAAAGAGGGCCGCTTACCGCATCAACTGGTGCTGGCAGGCAGCCCATGGTACGACGCTGAGGTCATCTATGCTGCGGCACGCGATTTTGGCATTTCCCGGTTTGTCAGTTTTCCGGGATTCGTTCCCCAAGAATACCTGCCCGACCTTTATGCAGCTGCTGACCTGTTTGTATTCCCGTCCCTTTTCGAGGGGTTTGGCATTCCTCTGCTCGAGGCCATGGCTTCGGGCATACCGCTGTGTGCTGCGAATATCGCCAGCATACCGGAAGTTGTCCAGGATGCGGGCCTGCTTTTCGACCCGCAACGTACCGACGAGATCAAACGGGCGATCACAACACTCACCAGGGATGAAAAACTGCGCAATGAACTGGTCTGTCGCGGCCTGAAGCAATCGCGCCGGTTCAGCTGGGATGACTCGGCAAACCAGGTATTAAATAGTTGTCATGCCGTATTCGTCAACAAACCACTCTCGGGTGTCGTATCAAGCTGAAAAAAATGACTTAAAGAAATGAGCGTTGAATATCTAAAAAAATCACTTGATAGCCATTCTGAAGGCACGCCGCGACTGGCAACAATCCCATTGGAGTCACTCACCACGGATCCGTTTGCGAACACCCGCGACAGCCGATTTTACTTCGGATCAGTTGCCCATGAGACCGCCTTGTCGCAACTCCGGGCATTGCTTGATGACGGCAACCAGGGTTGGGGCAGCCTCTGCAGCGAGACTGGACTTGGCAAAACCCTGCTCAGGACCCTGCTTCACAAAACACTCGATCCGTACCGCTTTGTCGGTATCAGTATTGAGACCTCCCTACTCAGTTTCGATGAACTGCTGCTGGAGATCATCAGTCAGATCAGCAGGGAAAGGGTTTGCAGTTCCGAGTTTCCGGATCGCTACAGCCGCTTGTCTGAGTTCAAGTTACTGCTGACAGAACACATTGTTAATTCTGGCAGGCACCTGGTTATTTTGCTCGACGAAGCCCAGGGAATGGACAGGGAAACCTTGGACGGGCTCAGAAACCTGTCAAATATCGGTGCCGAACAATGCAACCTGATGAGCTTTATCCCAATTAAAAGCAACGTAAAAAAACAAGGGGTCCAAGCCCCTTGCAGGTGATTTTCAAATATTTCCATAGAGTTATACCAAGTTGCGTTCAAATTGAGAGTTTGAACTAAAAATGTACTGACTCGCAGGCTGGAAGCCAGCTGTACAGCCGGTGGGACACCAGCGCTACGGGCGTTACGGGATTACTAATCAACGCAGGATGTTCTCAGTTTGAACGCAACTTAGTATGAAAAGAGAACAACAGAACAGGCTGCTCACATCTTTTTTCAATGGTTAAATAAAAGTGCAATCCTTATCTCACTTTATTATGTAATTGAATATATAATCTTAATTTTCCCTTTTTCACGTTTGGGCCGAAAGGATAATCCGCACTCCCCCCTTCCCAAATTGTGCGCAATTCACTTTTATTTGAATTGTCCTTTATAGCCTGTTTTACATATTCTTCTCTTGGTGTCATAATTGCCCTTGTTTG
>JADFKH010000044.1 GCA_022565025.1 Pseudomonadota bacterium | reverse complement strand
ACTCGGACTGGTATCGCTGATGGCTCAATATCATCGGCTCAAATGTGCGGCATGAACCGCCGTATACGGAACCGTACGTACGGTGGTGTGGGAGGACGGCGGGAGTAATCCCGCCTCCTACCCGATTCGGTGCGCCGGTCCTGAATCCGTTTAATCTGGAATCCCTGCCGGCAACACGCGGCCCTGGCAGGACTATTCGAGTGCCAGGGGATCAAGTGTCAGAGACACCTCGTAACACCAACTCAGAACTGATCCAGCTAGCGTTGAAGAACCAATGGGTCCGCTGATCGTCCGTCACACACCTCTCAGCAAAGACTGTCAGTTTTTACAGTAGACACGCACTTCCATTTGAGAGGAGAATCGTTCCCAGCTGGGAGGAACTGCTACCAGTTCCAGGTATTCCGGGCAAGGACGCGATGAGCAAGGAAGCTAACCAGAATGGTCGGGCAAGATCAAGGATGATCATCATGGACGGAACCAGCCAGAGGAAGCACTCGAGACTATAGGATGTAGTCTGAACCTCTGAGCATTGGATGGCGATATACTGACGCCGAGGGCTGCAAGGAAATGGCCCTCGGCGTTTTCACGTTTGATAGACAAGAAAGTAGGTACCCCTGGGGTAGCCCGTTGCTTGCAGGTGGCGATAATTCTTTTGCATTCGCGTCAGCCAGAACAATGTTTTTCGCACTGTGTCTTGGATCGGACCCGAAGCGGCATGACCTTGCGGTCGTGGGATATTAAATTCTTCGATAATAATAGCGTTTCCATTCGAGTTCGATACCTGAGGCTATATAATATATATTACAGTATGTTACACTATTGATATAAAGTTAATTATCGGTAAATTTATGAAAAACACTCGTGTCCTGCTCGCTTCCCGTCCAGTCGGACTCCCGCAACGTAAAAACTGGAAAATTGAGACCGTAGACACTAGCGATCCTGGTGAGGGTGAATTCTTGGCGGAGGTCCTTTACATCTCGCTGGATCCCGCAATGCGGGGCTGGATCAACGAAGGAAAGTCCTACATCGAGCCGGTCGGGGTAGGGGAGGTCATGAGGGCAGGGGGTGTGGCTCGCATCATTGAGTCCCGGCATCGCGCATTCGAGGCTGGTGATCACGTGGTCGGCCTTAGTGGAGCACAGAAATTCTGGGTTTCCGATGGGCAGGGAGTCAGCAAAGTCGATCCGGCCTTGGTGCCCTTGCAGAAATACCTGGGTGTGCTTGGCATGCCTGGAATGACGGCGTATTTCGGCATCCTGGAAATTGGAAAAATCACAGAAGGCGATACGGTTCTCGTTTCGGGCGCAGCCGGTGCGGTAGGCGCAGTGGTGGGCCAGATAGCAAAGATCAAGGGCTGCCGCGTGATCGGGATCGCCGGAGGTGAGGACAAATGCCGCTACATTACTGAAGAATTGGGGTTCGACGGCGCCATCGACTACAAATCCGAGTCATTGCACCGAGCCGTGGGCAACCTTTGCCCCAAGGGTATCGACGTCTATTTTGACAACGTGGGCGGCGAAACGCTGGACGCGGCGCTGGCCCAGTTGCGCCTGAATGCGCGCGTCGTGATCTGTGGCGCCATTTCCCAATACAACAATACGGGCCCCATTAAAGGCCCCGAAAACTATCTCTCCTTGTTAATCAACCGCGCTACCATGCAGGGATTTATCGTATTTGATTTTGCCACTGATTATGCGCAAGCAGCCCGCGAGATGAGTCAGTGGATGGCCGATGGGCGCTTGCAGGCGCGTGAGCACATTGTCGAAGGGCTGGAAACATTTCCCGAAACTCTGCTGATGCTGTTTGACGGCAGCAACCAGGGTAAATTGATCATCAAAGTGTAGCTTGGATTCATCAAGCGCCCAGTCGTAAGCAGCTGCGCTGCTACAAAATACTCTTACCCATCGCGCTCAATATCAACTGCAACGCACGCTCCGCACTGACGTTGCCCTCATCTAAAAATGGATTTAATTCAACGACTTCCATCGAAAGTAGGCCGCCATCATCAGCACAATACTCCATTAACAGATGCGCCTCACGGTAACTGACTCCACCCGGAACCAGGGTGCCGGAACCCGGTATGACCGTGGGATCGCAGCCATCAACGTCGAAACTGATGTGAAAGCCCGCGGTGCCGTCATTGACAATCTCCAGGGCGCGTCGTGCAACTGCAGCCATTCCATGTTCGTCGATCTCACGCATGGTGAAGGCATGGATGCCGGATTCACGGATGATCTTACGTTCACCGGCATCAATATCACGGATACCGATCAGGGCGACATTTTCGGGCTTGACCTTGGGGCTGAAACCCTCAATATTTTTTAAATCATCGTCACCTTTGCCTAGCAAGTGCGCCAACGGCATTCCGTGAATGTTTCCGCTGGGGGAAACGCCGGGCACATTCATGTCGCCATGTGCATCGAACCAGATCAGTCCTGCAGATTGCTTGCGGTCACGACAGTAACTCGCCGTCCCGGCGAAGGTTCCCATGGCGATGGAATGGTCACCGCCGAGCACCAGTGGGAAAGCGCCTTCTTCCAGGTGACGTTTAACTTCTGCCGCGAGCTGTGTACACACTTCAAGGATTTGTGGCTTGAAACGCGCTTTGACGTCCTCTGCGGTGCGGGTTTCCATCGCCGGGGCAGGAATGTCTTCTTCGCGCGCCACCGAGTAACCCAGGCGCCTGAGTTGTGCACCGAGGCCCGCTATACGTAAAGCCGAGGGCCCAACGTCCGTGCCGCGGCGACTGGCGCCGAGATCCAGGGGCACACCTATGATGCGAACTTCGCGCTCAGTGACTTTTTTCATCGTAATTGTTCGATCAACCGCCAAATGTTTGTAGGTGAGCAAACATCTTAATTCACCATGGCATGGTAAAGCCATCCCTGGTCAATAAAATACATTCAGAAGATGATACATATTATTGATAATAAATAATTAATATATGAAATTGAACATAGAGCAGTCGAGGCTTTGAAAAAGCACAGCTGGATATTTACCGATTTATCCAGAAGATAGTCAGTTTCGTCATACTATTTAACATAATATACATTATACGCATAAAGGAATTCTCTTAAGGGCTATACGGAGTGTAAAAAAACACGAAGATAATTCAGTGGCAACGACCTCTTCCCTCTCTGAAATCGTATTCAAGCGGATTCCGACAGTGAGTAATTTAGCAATCGGTGTTTTTCCTGCGCCCAACCTTCACAGATTTAACAGCTAGCCGGAACACTAGGCTATTTTGTTTTCATTACCTCCTCCCTTTTTGTTAGCCTAATACCCCTCGGAGATCATATTGACGGGGTACGAACTGCATGAAATCCATCCTTTTCGTTTGCATGGGCAATATCTGTCGCTCGCCGACCGCGGAAGGCGTGTTTCGAAAATTCGTAGCCGACGCAGGGAGGGAATCCGAGTTTGAGATTGATTCCGCGGGGACCATCGGTTATCACGCAGGACATATGGCTGATAATCGCATGCGGTCGGTGGCGCAAGGACGCGGGTACCGGCTCGATAGCATCGCGCGCCAGATCAAGCTCACCGACTTCGACCACTTCGATTTGATCGTCACCATGGATGATGCAAATTTTCACGATGTGAGCGCAATGAACCCCGGTTCCGGGGCCGAGCTTGTTCGCATGTGCGATTACTGTGAAGAGTTTGATGAGACCGAGGTCCCTGATCCCTACTATGGCGGTGAAGCGGGCTTTCACAAGGTGATCGACATCCTCGAGGATGCATGCGCGAATCTGTTGCGACAAAGTTAACCCGCATAATGAAGGTCGAACAACTGTGAGCGGAGCCTATCCTTCGATCTTAGATGGACTAGGTCGCGGCGCACCCGTAAAGCTGGTGAGCATCGGTGGTGGGTGCATCGCAAACACTCGCGTCGCAACCTTTGAAGACGGTTCGAAAGTCTTGGTTAAATGTGCGGTAGGCGCGCCCAAAATGTTCAAACCCAATATGTTCAAACGTGAAGCAGAAGGTCTGCGCGCTTTAGCTGCGGCGGCTGCCATTCGAGTGCCGGACGTGCTTGCGGTTGACGAGCAAGCTCTGGTACTCGAAATGATGCGCCAAGCTCCGAAGAAGCGGGGTTTTTTTGAGTCTTTCGGCCAAGACTTCGCGCTGTTACACAGTCATCGCGGTAAGGCCTGTGGCTTTGGGCACGACAATTTCATCGGTTCCACCAGTCAGCTCAATCAACCTCTGGGCGGCCCATGGAATGAGGCTGCCGATGATGGATCCACCTGGCCTGAATTCTTCATGGAACGCCGTCTGCGCTTCCAGGTTCGTCTGGCGATGAGCGAGGGCTACGGTTCCGAACTTGAACAACTGCTGGGGCGAGCTGAGACGCGCATCATTGAACTTTTGAGCACAGCGATCGAGGTTCCGAGCATTCTGCACGGTGATCTTTGGAGCGGCAATTTTATGGTCGATGATCGTGGCGAGGCCTGTTTGATCGATCCAGCCGTTTACTACGGGCATCGAGAGGCTGACCTGGCGATGACGCGGCTCTTTGGAGGCTTCGAGCCTGCGTTCTATGACGCTTACGCTGAGGCATGGCCGTTGGACCCCGGTCATGAAGATCGTCTGCCGATCTATCAGCTCTACCACCTCCTGAACCACTTGAACTTGTTCGGCGGCGGATACTTCGGGCAAAGCAAACGCATTTTGCAACATTACGCTAGAAATACAGCATAGAAGGAATGTATTGCAGTAGGTTTTCGCACTCTGAAGTAGTCAATATCCTACTCCCCTGGCAGTCATAGTCAGATATTATTGAACCGCTATCGTTTTTTAAATACAATAGGTATATACAAATTGGATATACCTATTACCATGACGACAGTGAAAACCAAACTATTCAAATCGAATAAAACCCAGGCTGTCCGCCTACCCAAAGCCGTGGCCTTCGACGAATCAGTGACCAGGGTTGAAATCGTCGCCGTGGGAAACACGCGCATCATATCACCCGCCGGTGAAAGCTGGGATCAGTGGTTTGACGGCCCGGTTGTTTCAGCTGACTTCATGAGTGATCGCGAGCAACCAGCCGAACAGGAACGCGAAGATTTTTGATGCTCAAATATATGATTGACACCAATATTGCGATCTATACGCTGAAGAATCGTCCGGCGAAGGTTCGTGAGGCTTTCGAGCGCCACAAGGGTGAAATTTGCCTGTCTTCCGTGTCGTGGGGTGAGTTGGTATTTGGCGCTGAAAGATCAGCTCGGGTGGAGCACAATCTCTCGATAATCGAGGGCTTTGCAGCCAGGCTTGAGATAGTGCCCTTTAATGATTTATCTGCCATGCATTTCGGTCAGCTTTGGGCAGAATTAGCCAGTACCGGGCGATTGATTGGTCCTTACGATCTGATGATTGCTGGTCACGCTCGTTCGCTTGCTTTGGCACTGGTGACAAATAACGTTCGGGAATTCGAAAGGGTTCCCGGGCTGCGGGTAGAGAACTGGGTCTGAATTTCTTGTTTTATTTAAAAATGAGCTTATTGGTCTGCATCAACTGCAATGTCAGTAGGTGACGAATCGTGATCAAGCGCCTTCGTATACCAAAGCAAAGAAGCAAAACCCAAGGCCATCGGAACAGCAGCCCAGAGCAGGCCCTGCCACTGCCATTGATACAGGAACCAGCCGGAGCTCAAAGCCGCAATGGCCTGGATGGAAAACACCAGGAAGTCGTTGACTGACTGCACCCTGAAGCGTTCTTCTTGCCGGTAGCCAAAAGGCAACAGGTTGGTGCCGCTCAGGAACAGGAAATTCCAGCCGACACCGAGCAAAACCAGGGAAAACCAGTAATGAATGAATTCGGTGTTGATCAGCGCAATCCCCAGGCACACCAGATAGGTAATCACGCCAGACCACAGCATACACCGGAATCCAAATTTGCCGAGCAACCAAGCGTAGACCAGGGACGGGAGGTACATCGCGACTATGTGAGATTGAATGACAAATTTTGTGGCCTCCAGGCTAAGTCCAGCGTGTTTGTACATGCTGATCGGCGTGGCGGTCATGAGGAAAGTCATAACGCCGTAAGCCATGGCCGCAGAGAAAATGGCCAGAATGATCACCGGTGAACGTAGAATTCTGCCCATAGGCCGCCCTTTGGAAGGGTGTTCCAAGTACGCTGCCGGGGGGTCGTGATGAAAGCTGATGATCACCAGGCCAACGGTGTAGCTGCCCGCCAGCAACAAGAATGAGCCCGCAAACTCCGTGGACAGCAAATTCCTCCCCAGGACCGCGAGTTCAGGGCCTACAAACGCCGACAGAATTCCACCCAGTAACAAGACGGATGTAGCTTTTGGTGCAAGCCGAGCGGGAACGAGTTCAAGGGCTGCAAAACGGTATTGGTGGCCCGCTGCGGCCGACCAGCCCATCAGGAAACCTGCCAGGCAGAAGCCTGAAAAAAGACCAAGAACCAGGCTGGCGGACGCCAGAATAGCGGCGCAAATCGCGATAAATGCGTAAACAATAAATACCGGCCTACGGCCAAATCGGTGCAACAATTTACCGGTAGGCAGCGTCGAGGACGCAACGCCTACAACACTCAGGGCAATGGGGAGCGTAGCCAGGCTAGGCATAGGCGCGAATTCCGTTCCGATAATTCCTGCGATGAGTACCATCATCGTAACGCCCGCCATAATCAGGGCATAGGCGAACATTAACCGCCAGACAGGAAGGGGTATTTTGCTCATTATTCCTGCGATTGTAGGGGAATTTCCAGTCGCCTCTAATGCTTGAATTGTGCCAACCGGTGTTATTGAATCAATAGCGTCAAGAGGCCGCCGGGCGCTCGATCACTGGTACTCGAATCCAAGCACAAATCAGGCTAAATAATCACGCTTTAGCGACCCATACACTGCACCAGCCCTGCCCTGCTACGAGGCGGTTCTGGAAAATGCTGCAGGGTGCAAACTCATCATCTGCCTCGCCTGCAAACAATGCACAGTTATAGCAGAACTGGGTGGCTCCGACGTCACCGGCACGTTTCGGGTACTTGACGGTGTCTACCGTCGTTGCATCCAGTTTATAACCCATGGCCTGGGCGAGGGGCTCGTCTTCGCTCACCATGTCATCTGCCAACAATTGAATGGGAATAGCAGACAGTGCCAGCATGCCGCCACCAGCCTTCATACCGATTTTCAGAAATCCTCGCCGATCCATCACTTGGTCTTTTTTCACTTCAACCCTCCTCGGGAATACAAAATGGGAAAATTGATTATTCATTGGGTCCCGCCAATATATGCCCCTCCAATATACCTCCTTCCCCTATTCGATTCAGCAAAATTACCAGTTTGCGCAATCGCTGCACAACTCCCCTGCCCTATCCTCATTTAGATCATGAATGATGCTTATAAACGGGTATAGTTTCCTGCATCGAGCCGCAACCATTTGATCAATTGACGGTAGTCAGAAGCATTGTTCGCTCCGGCACAAACAAGTAACCGTTGCGTCCCCCAGCGGTCGAATCGCCCGACCGGCACGATAGAAACCCACCTTGTAGTCCAGCTATCACTTTCAAGTATGCCGGGAAATTCCTGCCTGGTGCGACTGATCAGCATCACGGCGCCATTGCTGTAAATCCGCAATTGACGGATGGTTTTTTGTTGATACATCCGCCAGCTGGAAAAACAGCAGAAAAGGAACAATGCGCCCAGGGCGGTGAGTTTAATGGACCAGGGAGTATGCACCGTGAGAATGGCCAGTACCGCGAGCAAGGCGACCAGGGAATAAAGTGTTTTGAACCAGGAATCGACTCCTGCATTCAGTTCGATAAATTTATCCGAGCCCATACCGCATTCGTTCCAGGATGCTGCGATAAACCACTGCATCGTGATGGTCCGGATACTGTACCCAGATCCAAAACACATCGTCTTCATTGTGCAAAAGCGCTTCAAACTCCGGCCAGGAACCACCCTCCAGGGCCTGCTGGTTTTGCTCAAGAAATGATTCGAGTAGTACGTCCAGTTCCTTCATGCCGCGCCGGCACAACCATCTTAGTTTTCTGACGCGATCAGCCCCCATAATCTCTGCCTGATTGAGCTCAAATACCCCTTCGGTTGATCAGCATTATCTTGATTTCAGCGATGGCCTTGGCCGGGTTTAGACCCTTGGGACAGGTACTCGTGCAGTTCATGATGGTGTGGCAGCGATACAGCTTGAAAGGGTCATCCAATTCATCCAGGCGCTCGCCGGTCGCTTCGTCGCGGGAGTCGACCAGCCAGCGATGGGCCTGTAACAGGATGGCCGGCCCAAGGTAACGCTCGCTGTTCCACCAGTAACTTGGACAGGCAGTGGAACAACAGGCGCAAAGAATGCATTCATACGAGCCATCCAGCTTTGCACGATCTTCTTTGGACTGCAGCCGTTCGCTGTCGGATGGCGCAGCACTCTGGGTGCGAATCCACGGCCGGATGGCCGCATACTGGGCGTAAAAATGGTCCATGTCAGGAACGAGATCCTTGACCACTGGCAGGTGTGGCAAGGGATAGATTTTTACCGCACCTTTGATCTCCGTTATGGGCTGGATGCAGGCCAGCGTGTTAATGCCATCGATATTCATCGCGCAGGACCCACAGATGCCCTCGCGGCAGGAACGGCGGAAGGTGAGCGTTGCATCAATTTCGTTCTTGATCTTGATCATCGCGTCCAGCACCATTGGCCCGCAACTGTCCAGGTCGATCTCGTAGGTATCTATACTCGGATTATTGTCATCGTCCGGATTCCAGCGATAAACACGGAAGGTCTTCGTATTAGTGGCGCCCCCGGGTGCCGGGAAGTTTTTGCCCTTGGTTATTCTTGAGTTTTTCGGTAATTGAAACTCGGCCATTTTGTCTCACTCCATAGATTGCTCAATACACCCGCGCCTTCGGCGGTACAACTTCAACATCATCGGTCAGCGTATACAGATGCACCGGCCGGTAATCCAGGCGAACGCTGCCGTCTTCATTCAGCCATGAAAGCGTGTGCTTCATCCAATTTTCATCGTCCCGGTCCGGAAAATCCTCGCGGGCATGAGCGCCGCGGCTTTCCTCACGGTTGCTGGCGGAATTCATCCCGGTCACTGCACAGCCCAGGAGATTTTGCAGTTCAAGCGTTTCCACCAGATCTGAATTCCAGATCAGCGAGCGATCTGTGACCCCAACCTCGCTGAACATGACGTTGACATCGCCAATCAGCCTGCAGCCTTCGGCCAGCACTTCGCCGGTACGGAAAACAGCGGCATTACTTTGCATGACCTGTTGCATCTCATCACGAATTTCCGCGGTTGAACACGAACCGCTGGCGTAGCGTAAACCATCAAAATCGGCCAACAGGGTATCCACCAAAGACTGCGGTAAATCCGGGTGCTTAGTCCCCGGCTTGATCACATCAGCACAACGATGGGCCACGGCCCGGCCGAAAACGATGATGTCCAGCAACGAGTTTGAACCCAGGCGGTTGGCTCCGTGAACTGAAACACAGGCTGCTTCGCCGATCGCAAATAATCCCGCTATCACCGTATCAGGATCTCCGTCCTTCAGCGTTACGACTTCACCCATGTAATTGGTAGGAATTCCACCCATATTGTAGTGCGCCGTCGGGAGCACAGGGATAGGATCCTTGGTGACATCCACACCGGCGAAAATCTTGGCGCTTTCAGCAATACCCGGCAGGCGTTCGTTGATCACATCCGTTCCCAGGTGTTGCAGGTTCAGGTAGATGTGATCCTCCTTCGGACCGACACCCCTGCCTTCTCTGATCTCGAGCGTCATCGCGCGACTGACGACATCCCGCGATGCCAGATCCTTGGCATTGGGTGCATAACGCTCCATGAAGCGCTCACCCTCCGAATTGGTCAGGAATCCGCCTTCACCACGACTGCCTTCGGTAATCAGCACACCAGCACCGTAGACCCCGGTGGGGTGAAACTGGACGAACTCCATGTCCTGCAAAGGCAAACCGGCACGCAACACCATGCCGTTGCCATCACCCGTGCAGGTGTGCGCGGATGTACAGGAGAAGTAGGTCCGACCGCAACCACCCGTGGCCAGAATCACCGCGTGCGACCGGAACAGGTGCAGGGTGCCATCTACCAGGTTCCACGCCAGCAATCCGCGGCAGGTGCCCGAATCATCCATTAACAGGTCAATGGCGAAGTATTCAATGTAGAAATTTGCATCGTGTTTGAGCGATTGCTGGTAAAGCGTATGCAGGATCGCGTGACCGGTGCGATCTGCCGCGGCACAGGTTCGCTGCGCTGTTCCCTCGCCGTAATGCGTGGTCATGCCGCCAAACGGTCGCTGGTAAATGCGGCCATCCTCGGTACGGGAAAACGGCACACCAAAGTGCTCCAGTTCAATCACCGCCGGAACGGCTTCGCGGCACATGTATTCGATGGCATCCTGGTCTCCGAGCCAGTCGGAGCCCTTGACGGTGTCGTACATGTGCCAGCGCCAGTCGTCCTCCCCCATGTTGCCCAGCGCCGCGGACATTCCGCCTTGGGCCGCCACCGTGTGGCTGCGCGTAGGAAAAACCTTGGTGATGCAGGCGGTCGACAGGCCGGTCGCCGCCAGGCCCATTGTGGCCCGCAGCCCGGCGCCACCCGCGCCGACGACGATTACGTCATATTTGTGTTGTTCGAGTTCGTAAGACCTGCTCATCAATCAGGCTCCAATGGGTAGTGTGGTGTAACGGATAACGTGTACATATCAGCGTGGCGAGAAGCCGTTAGCTGCAAGGCGCGTCTCGCCGGGAATGGCATGTCCTTTCCAAGAGGCGCAACGCCGCAGATGACGGCTTCTCGCCGCGCCCGAAGGGAGACCCACAAATGACTCAATCCTGCGTTACAGCCCTGGTTAAGGGAACAACCATTACCTGCGGACTGTGCCTTGACTTGAGTCATTTGTGGGTCTCTGCTATGCACACGTTATCCGTTACACCACACTTAGTTTGAGTACATGAATAATGCCGATGGCCATGCCGATGTATGCCCCGGCCCGGGTCAGCAGTAACAGGACTACTCCCACCGATGGTTGGTGTACATAATCTTCAATCACCACCTGCAAGCCCAGCATGGCGTGGTAAAACAGTGAGACCAGCAGCACCACCAGCAAAGCCGCGTTGATCGGGCTGGAAATAAATTCAACCGCTTCTGCGTGCCCGGTACCGGCCAATCTGAACATGGAATAAACCATCCAGCCAACCAGGAAAACAAGCAGGATTGCAGAAGCCCTCTGTGCGTACCAGTGGTGAACACCCTCCTTTGCACTGCCGTGGCCACGGGCCCTGGCCAGTGGATTTACCATGCTCATAACAACAGCCCCATCAGAATTGCGGTAGACACCACAGTCCCCGCCAGCACCACCCAGCCCGTGACGTAGACGCTGCGGAGATCCAACGCCCTACCGGTGTCCCAAATCAAGTGCCGGACACCGTTCAGAGAATGAAAACTCAAGCTGAACAGGCAGGCGAGCAAGTTCAGCTGCCCGATCCAGCCACCCATGAAAACCAAAAAAGCGTCATAGGCTTCCGGGCCGTTGCTCACCGCGCTGATCCACCACAGCAGTAGCGGTGCACCCACGATGCTGAGGAAAATACCGGTCGCCCGGTGCGTGAGGGACAGAATGGAAGTTAACTGGGGCCGGTAATATGGCCCGATCATGAACGGGGACAAGGGTCGTTGTTTTTCTTTCATGTTTATCTTCTACTCAGGATTTCGAGGGTGCCGGGTCAAAAATCAGTACACCGGCCGTTCTTTTCCCAATCACCAAAGCGGGTCGGCTCCAGGCCTTTCCTGCCACCTATTTCGACTGCCGCAGGCGGACCCGTATGCTTGCCCCTGTCTGCGGCGCCTGCCTTTCCCTCCTTCGATGAGTCTGCAACAGGCTCTGGTTTTTTTGTCGGCGTGGAAAGTTTGTTTTTCTCTGTTCCTGACATCTTTGTATTGCTATCCCGTAGGGCCTGATCGATCTTGTACTCCTGCAAAGTGATATTGCCGTGTTCAGCAAGGAGTGCTCACAAGCCTACTGATTCGTACCCGCACATTCAAGGCAGAATTACCAGATACAGTCAATAAATTTGGCTACAATGTATGACATGCATTGTATTTACGGTAATCGAGCATGATCCAACTGAGCTACCTGTCCGCTACACGGTTTTTCGGCCCCGATGCCGGTTCCTTTCTACAGGCGCAACTGAGTGCCGATATCGCTGCACTGGAAGACGGGCAATCCACCTTCGCAGCCTACTGCTCGCCCCAAGGAAAAGTCTTTGGACTGCTGCTGATCGCCAAGCACAATGACCATTACACGATGGTTGGATCTGCGCAATTGCTGCCGTCCATTGTGCAACGGTTGCGTATTTATATTTTCAGGTCAAAGGTGGAAATTACACCGTTGGATAAGCTGCAGGTCTGTGGGGTGTTGCCTTCTCAACCAGCCGATCCAGCAAGCCCGGTGTTCGCGCCCGGGAGCCTGCCGTTGCGCTACACGGTGGTATCGGAAGGTACACAAAGCGATGAGGCAGCTAACCGCTGGCGGCAGTCAGAACTCAATCATGGCGTGGCATGGCTGGATGCGAGCACCACGGAAAAATTCATCCCGCAAATGCTGGGCTACGATCAATTGGGCGCGGTGAGTTTTACCAAGGGCTGTTATCCCGGCCAGGAAATCGTTGCACGCATCTACTACCTGGGCAGAGTAAAACGCAAACCACTGCTTACCACCATCGTGGGTCGGGCTGTAATAAAGAACGGTTCCCGCGTACAAATACAGTATGCGACCCAAACGGTTGCTGGCATCCTCGTCGATTCCGCTCCTGCTGGAACAGAAAATACCCTGATGTTCATCATCACCCGAGTCGAGGATGAAAAAAAGCCGGTCTCAATCACCCATGAGGACCAATCTTACCCGTCAGCAATTGAGTAACCCCTTGACGGGCGATATTCTTCCGGCACAGAAGTTCTGTTTCACATTGCAGAGACCTCGCTGCGTGGTTGACGGCTATAGAACCCGTGAAGAAGAACCAGCGGCGCCACTGCCGCTACAACATGCTTGAGTGAATGCCCACTGATAAGTTCTCCGAATCCGTAGACATCAAAATCGAAGTGCTCAAACAGCTTGGACAGTACGTACAGGGCCATTACGAACCAATAAAAGCTCACGCGGTTAAATACCGAACGGTACAGCAGCAAGATCAGGGGCATCAGTAACATCGGCAGAAACTGCACGATCCCATACGGTCGAAGATCTCCCGAGCCACGTGCCTCTGTGATGCCCCAGTAGACGACTGACCCTGCGCCTACTATCACCAGTGGAATCAGCAATCGCTTCGCGGCCGGCAAAGATATATGTTCGCCGATTATGATCGTAATGAGCCCCATAAATCCTAGAGTCATCGCCAACCGGTCCCAGATCAGGGTGGCATTGTCCGGCGCGTAGTGGTAGTAAGCGGAGCCAAGACCCGTCAGCAATATACCGGCGAAGAAAACGACATAAGCCAGGTGCAGATCCGGCAATATGCCAGGCTGATTGATCGATCTCAAATAGTAAAAACCCAAGCCGCCGACCAGCAGGAAAGGAAAATTCGAAACTACATTCCAGAAATTGGGAATACCCAGTATGGACCGCGTGTCTGCGAATTCGTGGTATGACGGGTCCTGCGGAACCGGCCCGAGGAAGAAAACCGCAACCATCGAAATCGCACTCAGAGCGATCAGGATTACTGTTCGGGATCTCACGAATTTAGCTTACCAGACCCAGACCCACACTCCATTCTCTTCATCGGAAAATCTACTGTTCTGTGCTTGCCGTTAATCGTGCCTTCGATGCGGCCGATCAGATCTTCATCTGACACCAGACGATAGATAACCCGCTGCGGAAAGTCATGGTCGGGGTTTTCAAAAATCACTTCGCGATCACTGAGACTTACCATTGAAAAGCTTGTCGTGCTTTGCCCCATCGGCGAGGCGATGAACACGAGGCCGCCATCGTCTTGTTCGATAATCCGCATAAACTCAAAGGCTACCGTCTTCGAATCTCGAACGCTGCGGCTTACGCCAAGCATCGTACCGCCCGCCGGTGGCATCCAATGTTCTGCGGACCCCACTTGCTGATTGTTTAACGACCAACAACCTGACAACCAGGCCAGGTCCAGGATCGAAGCGGGGAGTGCAACTGTGGGCATAAAGGCTATTGCAAGCAGGCACGCGACATGGCCTTTCATCATAAATTTCCTTGTTTACCGCGCCACAGATGACATCCGGGCATGCTCAACCAGCTGCATGTTGGCAGCGTACCTTTCCTTAGCAGCATCATCGATTGCAGCAATGTTCGCAATCATCGCAATGTAGTCGATTGGAAATTCCAGTGCTTCGCATCCCACTAAAACGAGTTCTTTATACCATGAGTATGGCCGAAGCTTGTCGTCTATGTAAGATGGAGGCGCAACGTAGGTAAAGCATTTTCCGAAACCGGACGCTTCGACCGCTGCTACACAATAGCCCGAGCCCACTCCCTCGATCCGATCCAGCAGATCCCTTTCCTGCGCGTTTATCTCATACACGGCAGCATGGACACGGCCGTTGCCTGCGACGATATTACACTTGCCCGATCCGTCTTGACTGCGTTTGTGGAAACGAAGTTTTTTGCCGGCTACCGCAGCGGCGCCGAGGAATCGAGACCCGGGCAACCTGGTCAAAAGTCGCACAGGATGTAAATTGGATCCGTATGCAGCATATAACATGGATGCCTCCTGACGCTTATCAACTTAGTTGGCGATACCCTTTACCTTCCACTTGTCGTATTTAATATTATTAAAATTTGATATCATATATTTTGATATTATAGTATATTCTTAAAATTCAGAGTCGGTTTTATTTAAATGATTAAAGAGTGCCCTTTGTGTGTTGGAAGAAAAATGAGGCTCACACGCCTCAGCTGTGAATGCGGCAAGCTTAGCTTGAACGGAGATGTTCATCAGCAACCACTGGCGCGTCTTACTGCAGAGGATATGCACCTGGCCGAGGAATTAATCGTCTGCGGTGGCAATTTGAAGACTTTGGCTGAACACCTCGGCATCACCTACCCTACGCTTCGAAAGCGCCTGGATGCTCTGATCGAAAGGTTGATTCTGGAACGAGCCCAGGACACCCAGAGGATAGAGGCCACATTAACCCGGATAGAGCAAGGTGAATTGGATTCCGAAGAGGGCATTAAAAGAATCAGGGAGATTAAAGGTGAGCTATGAGAGTCGAATCTCGCGAATGCGTGAGCAAGGCGTGTTAACGACTGAACAGGCTGAACGGTTGAGTCGCAGTTTGGGCGGAGTGCAGACCGATAGCGAGCGCGGCTCTCAGCGCAACGCCTCCTTTTGGATCGCCGCAGGGACCATGCTCGTACTGCTGCTGGTGATCGGCTTTGTGCTGATCAAGAGTGGCCGGGAGCAGGCCCACAAGCGGACGATGCTCACGGCATTCGGCGTTTCGGTGGTGTTTCTGACCTGTTACCTGGCATACCACGTCTGGCCGGTTGGAGCCGCTGCCACGCCGTTTCCCGGGACGGGCGCCGTACGAATCGCCTACTACGTCATGCTGATCAGCCACATCATCCTGGCCATCGCGGTGCCGCCGCTGGCGATTTTCACGATCCACGCTGGTTTGCGAGATCGACGCGAGCGACATCGCCGATTGGCCCGCTGGACGTTTCCGATTTGGCTTTATGTTTCGGTCACGGGGGTGGCGATCTATGGGATGTTGTATTACCTCTATCCGCAGCCCTAGGTCGGCTCTATAATGTCGTGGTTCGGTCCGCGAACCGAACGAACACCGAAAAACGTAAGGTTCGCGGAGCGAACCACGACGTTGGATTTCCGCTGGAAGAAATCGCCATGAAGCCCCATCATTGCATCCTCCGAAACGCCGTCGCCATCGGCGTGGCGCTCGTCCTGTTGACCGTATTTTGTTCGGCGGCGGTTGCCTGTCCCAATTGCGGCAAAGGAATCGCTGAACAATCGGACGGCGGCGATCTGGTGTCGGGATTCCAGTGGAGCATCCTCTTCATGATGTCGATGCCGTTCACGATCCTCTCATTTTTCGGCGGCTATTTCTATCTGGAAGTCCGCCGAGCACGAGCCCGCCAACGCGAAGCGGAGCAACCGTCGGACGACGACGAGCCGGCGTCGGTTTCATAGCTGAACTGGCAAGAATTCAGTCTGCCTGCAAGACAGGCTTGCCCA
>JADFKH010000226.1 GCA_022565025.1 Pseudomonadota bacterium | reverse complement strand
GAGGTACCCAGATGTCCCAATACGGTGTTTCAGCCCTTAAGAAGGTGGGCCATTCTTTGCGGTCTGCGCCTTGTCTTGGAACATCTGGGTGCCTCTGAACCCGCAATTATCACCTTGACGGAGTACTTGGAGCTCCTTTAATTGATATGCGTTATGCCCTGGGACTGGAATATGACGGGTGTGCCTTCCTCGGCTGGCAGATCCAGCGCCAGGAGCCCACGGTGCAGGGCTGCCTGGAAAAGGCCCTTGGCCGGGTCGCAAATCATGCAACCAAAGTTACCTGTTGCGGCAGGACAGACACGCGCGTACACGCTTTAGGCCAGGTGGCTCACTTTGATTCAGCTGCGGACCGCTCGGAACGGTCCTGGGTGCTGGGTCTCAACCGCCACCTGCCTGCAGGCGTCAGCGTCCTGTGGATTCGTCAGGTGGATGATGGGTTTCACGCACGCTTCAGTGCCTTTTCCCGCAGTTATCGATATGTCATATTAAACCGTTGGATACGGCCGGCTCTTGATGCCAACCGGAAGAGCTGGTGCCGTACGCCTCTGGACGCTGATAAAATGCATGATGCTGCGCAGTTATTGCTCGGCGAACATGATTTCACTTCCTTCCGCGCCACCGCATGCCAGGCAAGACACGCGGTGCGTGAAATTCAGCAAATCTCAGTGCAGCGCGAGGGCGATACCATCAGCCTGGACGTGACGGCCAATGGCTTCCTTTATCACATGGTCAGGAATATTGCCGGCAGCCTGATCAGGGTTGGCCTGGGTGAGGCGCCGCCGGAGTGGGTTGGCGAAGTGCTTCAAAAGCAAGACCGCACACTGGCTGCACCAACAGCCGCACCCGAAGGTCTCTATTTTGTAAGCGCCCGGTACCCGGAACAATATGATTTTCCGACGACACCGCCGGATTTTCCGGTGCAATATGCGGGTTAAAGTTAAAATATGTGGGTTGACGCGGGGCCGTGATGTCCGTGCCGCGGTCTCCTGCGTAAAAGGAATTAATCGATGCCGCAGCGATGCGGCGATTTATTGAACAGGCCAAGAGTGAGTGCCGATGTGAGTAAAGAGGTAGAAAACACCGTCCTGTCCGTTTCAGAACCGGATGAATTCGGCCATTTTGGTCCCTACGGCGGCACTTACGTTGCAGAAACCCTGATGCACGCCTTGGACGAATTGAAAGAGGCTTATGAACGCTGGCGCCAGGACGAGGAGTTCATGGCCCGCATGGATTCCGACCTTGCGTTTTATGTCGGGCGTCCTTCGCCCATCTATTTTGCCCGCAGGCTGACCGAACTGGCCGGTGGTGCACGAATCTTGCTCAAGCGCGAAGACCTCAACCACACCGGCGCACACAAGATCAACAACACGGTGGGGCAGGCGCTGCTCGCCCACTACATGGGCAAGACCCGGGTGATCGCGGAAACGGGTGCGGGGCAGCATGGCGTCGCTGCGGCGACCGTGGCGGCACGTCTGAACCAATCCTGCGTCGTCTACATGGGAGAAGTAGACATCCATCGCCAGGCCATCAACGTCTTTCGCATGCGTTTGCTGGGCGCGGAAGTACGTTCCGTTTCATCGGGTTCAAAGATATTGAAAGATGCGATTAACGAGGCTATGAGGGACTGGGTAAGCAACCTGGACGACACTTATTACATCATTGGCAGCGTTGCCGGGCCGCACCCCTATCCCGTGATGGTACGGGATTTCAATGCAGTGGTCGGGCGCGAAGCCCGCCGTCAAATGATGGAGCACTACGATACTTTGCCCGATGCACTGGTTGCCTGTGTTGGCGGCGGTTCCAACGCCATGGGCTTGTTTCACCCGTTCATCGGCGATGCATCGGTGAAAATGTTTGGTGTAGAGGCTGCAGGCTACGGGCTGGATACCGGGCAGCATGCCGCTTCACTGTGTGCCGGCCGGCCGGGAGTCCTGCACGGTTGCCGGACTTACTTGCTGGACGACGATGCCGGGCAGATTGTACATACACACTCTGTTTCAGCCGGTTTGGACTATCCGGGTGTCGGCCCGGAGCATGCCTGGCTCAAGGACTCCGGGCGCGCCGAATACGTCGCCGTGACGGACCGCGAAGCACTCGACGCCTTTCACAAGCTGACGCGGCTGGAGGGGATAATGCCAGCCCTGGAAAGCAGCCATGCCATCGCCTACGGAATGAAACTGGCTGCTGCAATGAACGCGGACCAGATTTTGCTCATCAATCTATCCGGACGGGGTGATAAAGACGTTCAGACCGTTGCCGAACTGGAGAATATTTCCTTGTGAGCAATAAAATTGACACACGCTTCGAAACCTTGTCACGCACCGGGGTCAAGGCCCTGGTGCCCTTTGTCACGGTGGGTGACCCCAACCCTGTGTGGACGGTTGACATCATGCACGCGCTGGTAAAATCAGGCGCCGATCTGTTGGAACTCGGCGTACCGTTCTCCGATCCGGTGGCGGACGGACCGGTTATTCAGTCGGCCAGCGAACGCGCGATTTCCAGGGGTGTAACGCTTCGCAGTGTGTTGGATACAGTCGAAACTTTTCGCTGCCAGGACGAGGATACGCCCATTGTATTGATGGGTTACCTGAATCCGATTGAGCGCTATGGTCACGCAGCCTTTGCCGAGGATGCCGCCCGGGCCGGCGTAGATGGGGTGCTGCTGGTGGATTGCCCACCGGAGGAAATGGCCCTTTTGCGCGGGCACCTGGATGAACATGGCATTTATCCCATCCACCTGGTAGCGCCCACGACCACGAGTGAACGCTTGCAGATCATTGCCGGGCAGGCAAGGGGATTCCTGTACTACGTTTCTTTCAAGGGCGTCACCGGGGCAAACAGCCTGGACGAGGCCGGCCTGTGCGGGCCGATCAGGGAAATCCGCTCACACAGTGATCTGCCGATTGCGGTTGGTTTTGGGATCAAGACCGCAGATAATGCGGCTGCGGTTGCCGGCGTGGCCGACGCTGTGGTGATTGGCAGTGCGTTGGTGGAGCAGTTGCAGAATGCCCGTTCGAGCAATGATGCCTGTGAACGGGTAATGGGCTTCCTTGCGCCCATACGTCAGGCAATGGACAATAGGAACTGATATGAGCTGGTTGCAAAAACTCATGCCTTCGCGAATCCGTACCGCAGGTGGGACTAAGCGTAAGGTACCGGAGGGGCTATGGACCACTTGCCCAGCGTGTTCGGCATACTTGTACAAGCCCGAACTCGACCGTAACCTGTCCGTGTGCCCCAAGTGCAACAACCACATGTCCATTACAGCGAGGGTCAGGCTGGAACAATTCCTTGATCCGGGTGAAAAACGCGAAATCGCGGCCAGCCTCGAACCGGTAGACTCACTCAAATTCCGTGACCACAAGAAATATCGTGATCGAATTGCCGCCGCTCACAAGAAAACCGGCGAGAAAGATGCACTGATAGCCGTGGTGGGAAAGCTCGCCGGTCAGGAGATCGTGGCCTGTGCATTTGAATTTGCCTACATGGGGGGGTCCATGGGATCCGTGGTTGGAGAAAAGTTCGCACGGGCTGGCCAGGAGTGTCTGCGAATGAAGGTACCCCTGGTTTGTTTCACGGCGACCGGCGGAGCTCGCATGCAGGAAGGATTGTTGTCCCTGATGCAGATGGCGAAAACCAGCGCGGTACTGGGACGCATGGCAGAAGCAGGGATCCCTTATATTTCCGTGCTGACCCATCCCACGATGGGCGGAGTTTCCGCCAGCCTCGGCATGCTGGGGGACATTAACATTGCTGAACCCGGCGCCCTGATTGGCTTCGCCGGGCCGCGTGTAATTGAACAGACCGTGCGTGAGAAATTGCCGGAAGGTTTCCAGCGCAGCGAATTTCTTCTCGAAAAAGGCGCTATTGACATGATCCTGGATCGCCGGCAGTTACGCGACGAAATTTCCGCAATGTTGGCGCTGATGATGGATGGAAAGCAGCCCAAACCGGTCAGCGGAGAAGTCGTGGAGTAGAGCCCGCATATTGCACGAAGGCGGACGATTATATGACAAATCATGAACAAATTTAATAGCTTATGGCCCAAATGATTGCCATGCGAAAAATACAGTTTGTCCTATCCGGTTTTGCAGTGCATCTGGCTTCACATTTCGGTCGTTCTCGCACGTCCATGTGCTCCACGACACCGGGACTCCTGTCCAATGGCCGATCCTTCAAAAACCATAGCTATG
>JADFKH010000043.1 GCA_022565025.1 Pseudomonadota bacterium | reverse complement strand
GAAATTGAACTGGAAAATGAGATCGACCCAGGCGTACTGGGAGGTGCTGTGATTTACGCCGGCGACCAGGTGATCGATGGATCTTTGCTGGGCCGCTTACGCAAGCTGGAACAAAGCTTGTCCCACTAGGGAACCTGAATAATCAACCAAACCGATCATCGCCCAGGCGGTGACTACACGGGAAAAAGAAGATGCAGACGACATTGAATCCATCTGAAATCAGCGAGTTGATCAAACAGCGCGTCGAAGAGCTGAACATTTCAGCCGAAACACGCAATGAAGGCACTGTAGTCACTATCTCCGACGGCATCGCTCGCATTCACGGCCTCGAAGACGCCATGCAGGGCGAGATGATCGAGTTTCCAGGCAACACTTTTGGGCTGGCGCTCAACCTGGAGCGTGACTCGGTCGGTACCGTGATCCTGGGTGACTATGAGCACATCACCGAAGGCAATACGGTCAAGTGCACCGGGCGTATCCTCGAAGTGCCCCAGGGCCGCGGCCTGCTGGGACGCGTGGTAGATGCACTGGGCAACCCGATCGACGGCCAGGGTCCGATCGAAAATGACGGATTTGCGCCGATTGAAAAAGTCGCTCCCGGCGTTATTTGGCGCAAGTCAGTCGATCAGCCGGTACAGACCGGCCTGAAGTCGATCGATTCCATGGTGCCGATCGGACGTGGTCAGCGCGAGCTGATCATCGGTGACCGCCAGGTCGGTAAGTCGGCTATCGCCATCGACACCATCATCAACCAGGCCAAATCCGGCATCAAGTGCATTTATGTCGCCATCGGCCAGAAGCAGTCCACCGTGGCCAACGTGGTGGCCAAGCTCGAAGAGCACGGCGCCATGGAGCACACCATCGTGGTCAATGCCTCGGCTTCCGAGTCCGCGGCCATGCAATACATTGCGCCGTATTCAGGCTGCACCATGGGCGAGTATTTCCGCGATCGTGGTGAAGACGCCCTGATCATTTACGACGATCTGACCAAGCAAGCCTGGGCTTATCGCATGGTATCCCTGCTGCTGCGCCGCCCACCGGGCCGTGAAGCTTACCCTGGCGACGTGTTTTATCTGCATTCGCGCCTGTTGGAGCGGGCGGCGCGCGTGAACGTGGAATGGGTTGAACGGTTCACCGAGGGCAAGGTTACCGGCAAAACGGGCTCACTGACGGCGCTGCCGATCATTGAGACCCAGGCGGGTGATGTATCGGCCTTCGTACCAACCAACGTGATTTCCATCACCGACGGCCAGATCTTCCTGGAAACCGATCTGTTCCATGCGGGTATCCGCCCGGCCGTGCACGCCGGCCTGTCCGTGTCCCGGGTGGGCGGCGCGGCGCAGACCAAGGTGATCAAGAAGCTGGGAGGTGGTGTGCGACTGGCGTTGGCCCAGTACCGTGAACTGGCGGCTTTCGCACAGTTCGCCTCCGACCTCGATGACGCCACTCGTGCCCAGCTGGAACGCGGTCAACGCGTAACCGAGCTGATGAAGCAGGTCCAGTACAACCCGATGTCCGTGGCCGAAATGGCGGTATCGCTGTTCGCGGTCGACCGCGGTTACATGGATGATGTCGAGCTGGCGAAAGTTGGTTCCTTCGAAAGCGCCCTGCTGGACTACATGAACAATTCCCATGCGGACTACATGAAGACCCTCAACGGTGGTGACTGGAACGATGAGCTTGAATCTCAAATGAACGCGGCGGTGGATGAGTTCAAGTCAACCGGGTCGTGGTAAGACCGTGTTGTGGTAAAAGTGGCGGTCAAAGAATAGCGGAGCAACCCAATGGCAGGCGGCAAAGAAATCACCACCAAGATCCGCAGTATCGAGAACACCCGTAAGGTGACCTCGGCACTGGAGATGGTCTCGGCGAGCAAGATTCGCAAATCACAGGCTCTGATGAACGCCACCCGTCCTTATGCGCGGATGATGCGCCGCGTGATGGGTCATATGAGCAAGGCCAACCCGGAGTACCGTCACCCGTTCACGATCGAGCGCGAAGAGATAAAAAAGGTCGGCTACATCATCGTGTCCACCGATCGCGGCCTGTGCGGCGGCCTGAACACCAACCTGTTCAAGTTGGTACTGAACGACATCGGCCTGTGGCAGGGCAAGGGCGCCCAGATCAGCTTGGTGACCCTGGGCAAGAAGGCCTTGGCGTTCTTCAAGAACCTCAAGGTCGAGATCGCGGCGCATGCCAGCGGCCTGGGTGAAAAGCCCCAGATCGAGGACCTGATCGGTTCGATCAAGGTGATGCTGGATGCTTATCGCGAGGGAACGCTCGACCGCTTGTACATCGTGTACAACGATTTCATCAATACGATGACCCAGAAGCCGACCATGGAGCGGTTGCTCCCCTTGCCGGCAACGGACGACGAGGAAATCCGTGATATCTGGGACTACATCTACGAGCCGGACGCTGAATCGCTGCTGGACACGGTGCTGGTGCGTTACATCGAGTCCCTGGTGTACCAGTCGGTGCTGGAAAACCTCGCTTCCGAGCATGCAGCGCGGATGATCGCGATGAAGAACGCAACCGATAACGCAGGCGAACTGATCGATGATCTGACGCTGATCTTCAACAAGGCCCGCCAGGCGGCGATCACGCAGGAAATCTCAGAGATCGTTGGCGGTGCGGCAGCGGTGTAGAGCCGCACCTGAATTTACGGAGTAAAAACCTATGAGTGGTGGATTGATCGTGCAGATAATCGGTGCCGTCGTCGACGTGGAATTTCCCCGCGACGCAATGCCCAGGATATTTCACGCGATGACGGTTGACGGAACCGACATCATGCTCGAAGTACAGCAGCAGCTGGGCGATGGCGTGGTCCGCACGATTGCGCTGGGTTCCACGGACGGCCTGAAACGCGGCCTGGGTGTGAGCAATACCGGTGCGGCCATCACGGTACCCGTGGGTGAGAAAACCCTAGGTCGCGTGATGGACGTGATGGGACGCCCGATTGACGAGGCCGGCCCCATCGGCGAGGAAAAGCGCATGCCGATTCACCGCAAGCCACCTTCATATGAAGATCAGGCCGGCGGCGACGAGGTTCTGGAAACCGGCATCAAGGTGATTGACCTGATCATGCCCATCGTCAGGGGTGGAAAAGTCGGCCTGTTCGGCGGTGCCGGCGTGGGCAAGACGGTAGCCCTGATGGAGCTGATTCGCAACATCGCCATGGAGCACAGCGGATTCTCCGTATTCGCTGGCGTGGGCGAGCGCACCCGCGAAGGCAATGACTTCTACCACGAGATGAAAGATGCCGACGTTCTGAGCAAGGTGTCCCTGGTCTACGGTCAAATGAACGAGCCGCCCGGCAACCGCCTGCGCGTGGCCCTGACTGGCCTGACTGTTGCCGAGGAGTTTCGGGATCAAGGCAATGATGTATTGATGTTCATCGACAATATCTACCGTTACACGCTGGCCGGGACGGAAGTGTCCGCACTGCTGGGCCGCATGCCCTCAGCCGTGGGTTATCAGCCCACGCTGGCGCTGGAAATGGGCATGCTGCAGGAGCGCATTACGACCACAAAAACCGGCTCCATTACGTCTTTCCAGGCCGTGTACGTACCGGCCGATGACTTGACGGATCCCTCGCCTGCAACCACCTTTGCCCATTTGGACGCTACGCTGGTACTGAGCCGGCAGATTGCCGAGCAGGGCATCTACCCGGCCGTGGATCCACTGGATTCCACCTCGCGCCTGCTGGATCCGAACCTGATCGGCCAGGAGCACTACGATGTGGCCCGCGCCGTACAGGCTGTATTGCAGCGCTACAAGGAGCTCAAAGACATCATTGCCATCCTGGGCATGGATGAGTTGTCCGAGGAAGACAGGCAGGCCGTGTCCCGTGCCCGTAAAATACAGCGTTTCCTGTCACAACCGTTCTTCGTGGCCGAGACCTTTACCGGTACACCCGGCAAGTACGTATCGGTCAAAGACACCATTCGGGGCTTCAAAGGGATCATCGAGGGCGAGTATGACTACCTGCCCGAGCAGGCTTTCTACATGGTTGGCGGGATCGAGGAAGCGGTTGAGAAAGGCAAGGCAATGACCAAAGAAGCAGCCTGATCCGGCTGTTGGAGCTGAATTTTCAGTAAAATGGGCTTGAGTAAAACGGCATGAGCAAAACCATCCGATGTGACATCGTCAGCGCGCACGAGGAGATCTATTCCGGCGACGCCGTGATGATTTTTGCCACCGGTGTGGTGGGCGAGCTTGGAATCAGCCCGCGCCATGCGCCACTGATCACCCAGCTCAAACCCGGGCCGGTGCGTGTGCAGCAACCCGATGGCGAGGAGGTTTTCTTCTTCGTCGGAGGCGGCATCCTCGAAGTACAGCCTCATATCGTTACCGTGCTGGCTGACACCGCGGTGCGGGCGGATGATCTGGATGAGGCTGCGGCCGTGCGTGCCAAGGAAGAAGCCGAGCGCGAACTGCAGGACCGCACCGGAGAAATGGAAGTGGCCGAAGCCCAGGCCAAGCTGGCCGAGGCTATCGCCCAACTGCAGGCGCTGGAACAGCTGCGCAAGAGGTTGAAGCGTTAGCCCACTCTTTTTTAACTTAGAATCGGAGGCGCTGGAAGAGCCATCCTATGCTCTGGGGCAACCATGCGATAACATATCCCCATGGGACGAATCAGAAACTCAATTGAACTCGCGAAGTCGTCTTGGCAGGTCTTGAAAGCCGACAAGGAGCTTCTCGCTCTTCCGGTCATCTCGGGAATCGCCTCGATCATCGCCGCCATCACCTTCATCATTCCCCTGTTGGCCACCATCAACCTGGAGTCGGAGACGATCGGTGCTACCACCTATGCGCTGCTCTTCGTCATGTATGTGGTTCTGGCCTACATTACGATTTTCTTCAACGCCGCTCTGGTCAGCGCAGCCCATGAGCGGCTGTGCGGTGGCGACCCGACGATCGGCTCCGCCATTCGCGGGGCCGCCTCACGGGCGGGCAAGATACTTCCGTGGGCTATCGTCTCGGCCACCGTGTCGATCATCCTGCGCGCCATTGAGAATCGGGTGGGCTTCGTGGGTCGGATCGTCGCGGCCATTGCCGGAATGGCGTGGACCGTTGTGACCTTCCTGGTGCTTCCGATCATCGTGATCGAGGACATGAGCGTGAAAGACGCCATCAAAAAGTCTGGCAACCTGTTCAAGCACACCTGGGGTGAGAACCTGGCGGCGCAGGTCGGGTTCGGCCTCATCGGATTCATAGCGATCCTTCCAGCGATCGCCATCCTCTTCCTCGCCGTCTCAGCAGGCGGCGGAGCCCTCGTCGCCGGGATCGTCGTTGCGGTGGTGTGGATCATCGCCGTGTCAGTCGTGATCGCAGCTCTCAGTGTGATCTTCCAGACGGCGCTCTACCACTTCGCTGTGGATGGTCAGGTTCCGAGCGGATATTTCGGCCAGAGCATGATGCGATCTGCGTTCCGCAAGAAGGGGCCCCGCGGGGCCTTGACATAACGCCCAGGCCCAATTCTACGCCGCCGAGGTTGCCATACGCGGGCTAACTCACGGCTCGCCATCAAGTGTCCTGTGCAATGTATTGTAAGGTGTCATCATATTTTCAATTCCACATTAATTTAGAATCGGAACTGAAGTTCCACCCCATAACGACGCTGTGTGCCTGGATGGTCAAAGGAGCCGCCAAATTCCGGCGCCGGAATAACCTCTTCCAGAAATTTTTCATCCGTCAGGTTCATGACAAAACCGGTTAAGGTCCATTTATCTGCCTGGATACCTGCGCGCAGATCAACGGTAGCATACGCATCACGACGCGCATTGGAAAAATCTGCTATGCCGAGTGCACCAGCCCCTGCTCCGAAGCCAAGTTCGAACAGCGGCATGAAGATGGTCGGACGGACCCCTTCTTGCACGGTATGGAACCATGTTTTTCCTACAAACCGTGCGTCAACACGAGCAATGAATGACAAGTCGCTGGTGATCGGGAAATCCACGTCACCGCCGATATTTATGGTGTATTTAGGCGTATAAGGCGATTCATTGCCCACTGTGTCCGGGCGGGAGCTGTTGGCTTTGATCTCGCTGTCTACAAAGTTGGCGCCGCCATAGAAACGCAGATGATCGTTCACATGAACGGTCGCGCCTAATTCGACACCGGATATTTCTACCTTATCAAGATTGGAAACGACACGAAGCAGTCCGAATGTTCCAACAAAGAATTCAAAGAACTGCATATCAGTGACTTCGGTGTAATAGGCCGCAGCATTCAAGCGCAGTCGGCCGTCAAACAGAGTGCTGTTAAAGCCGACCTCAAAAGCGCTGGATGTTTCCTTATCAAATTGATCGTTGATCACCGGCAGTGGCACACCCAAATCATCCGCAAAGTTGACGCCGATTGCGCCATTAATAAAGCCGTTGATAAAGATGCCAATGGTTGCCGCGCTGCCTGAATTGTTAAAGCCGCCCGCCTTAAAACCAACGCCCCAACTGCCAAAGATGCTGGTGTTTTCGGTTGCGTCCCATCTAATTGCTACTTTTGGCTCCAACTCAGAGTAGGTCTCTTGATTATCCGCAATAATGCCTGTGGGGTTGATCAAGCTGCTCAGTGCAGGGTTGAGCGGGTCGTCAAAGACGCCATCAAAATTGAGATCAATAAATGATTGCCGCGCATCAAACGGTACCAGGCTGGAAACCTTTCGTTTTTCATTGTCGTAACGCAGCGCAACAGAGAGCTCCAAATCATCTTTCACGTCATATTCAAGCTGGCCGAAAATAGCAAAAACACGGCTGTCGAACTGGTCATGGGTCAATGAAGCCGTCGAATTCGGTCCGGGTTCAGGCTGATACAAACCACGAATAGGTGTATTACCGCTGTCCTTGTTCAGGGAAATGCCAACCTCACGGTCAATATCGAGGAAATAGACACCTGCCATCCACTGCAGATCGCTATCCGTATCGGAAGCCAGGCGCAGTTCCACGCTGAAGTCTTTCTGGCTGCGGATTTGTTCCTGAATGCCGTCACAAGTCGTTGGTGTATAAGCCCCCAGGAAGGAACCATTGGGGTCAAATATCACGCCAACCGGTGACGTGCCAATAAATTGCGGCGGCAGGAGTTGTTGACCCGCTGCATTAAGCTCAGTGACCGAATCTTGACAGGCGGCATCACCGTTATAAAAACCAAAGGCTGCCGATGTACCATCAGAAATAAGATCATTTTTGATATCGCTGTAAAGCCCCCAGACCGTCAAGGTCATTCCATCCATGTCATAGTCTGCTTTGGTGGAAAATTCGAAAGTTTTCTGATCGTTGTCGGAGACAATGTTGGGGGTGAACAGAAAGTCAAAATCATTGACATCCTGGAATGCCGGCGGATTGCTTAAAGCATCAGCGAAAACCGGGAGATTGAACGTCGAATTAAAAGTAATTGAAGATGCATCCACTTCTCCGTAGCGAATTTTCATATCAACGACCAGGTTATCGCTTTGTTTCCAGACAAATCTGGCACGAAGGTTATAACCGTCATAGGTATCAACGATCGGTGAATTATTTTGAAATTCATTCCTGTAGTAGCCATCAGATTTACGCCAGTCCCCTGAGAAGCGGAAAAATACTTCATCTTCAATCAGGGCTCCGGATGTCGAGCCTTTGATCAGGAAGCTGCTGTCACCGGCATAACTGAGGGTGCCACCGGTCGTTCTCTCATTGCCCGGCATCGACGTGCTGACAATAATCGCACCGGCTGCTGCATTTCGACCGTATATGGCCCCTTGCGGCCCTTTGAATACCTCAATTTGAGTCAGGTCGGTGTACTCCCGGTTAAAGGCAGCCGGATTGGAGTAGAGCACTCCATCGAGTATGTACGCGAAACTGTTTTCCGCGTCGCGTGCGCCATTGATACCACGAATATTTACCTGGGTATCTCCGGTTTCAGCAGCATTGACCATGGTAACGCCAGGAATCAGCTTGATAAAATCTTCAGCGCGTTGCACACCGGCACTTTCCAGAGTTGCTGTTGTAAGAGCAGTGACAGTACCCGGAACATCCCTGAGGCTTTCCGCTCTTCGGCGTGCAGTGACGATAACCTCTTCAATGATGAATCTATCGCTATCATCACTGCTTTGGCTATAAACAGGCTCGGACCAAAAAGTCGTTACACTGGCAATTGACAAAAATGTTAATACGATGATTGAACGTTTCATATTACTTCTCCATAGACTCTGTGGACTGCTCAGCGGCAAAAACCCCACATATGACTTGCTAAAAATGGGTTCATATTCTATTTGCCACGTACGAAAACAACGAAATGGAAAGTGCAAATAAGGAACTAACACCAAGCTCGGCACCTGGATTTCCTCCAGAGCCGGTGGGCAGGCGGGCGATGTTTTCAACAACATCGCGTAATGCCAGCACATCGACGTATTTCGCTTGAAGATCAAATAAATTACTCTCATGTGCTGCCAAATTACGATCACCCGTCGCTTCTCGCGCTACCACAACGCGATAATCATTCTGTAAACCATCCACTGCCGTCGCGCGTACACAACCACTGGTTGTTAACCCGCCAACGACAATCGAATCTGCGCCTGCAGCTTCAAGACGTTGTTGCAAGTCGGTTTTAAAAAACCCGCTTGCCCATTGTTTTTCTATGATTGTTTCACCATCAACAGGGGCTAAACGCGGATCGATTTTTACCCATTCTGAATCCGGTTCCAGTACGTTCAGCGCGGGTATGCGCTGTCTGAATACGCGGGCCTGCGAATCATTGCGATAAACGACAGTGGTAAAAAACACCGGTAGACGCTTGCTGCGAAAAACGTCCAGCAGCCTTCTGCAAGCACTCACCACTGAATCTGACTCAGAACCCAGTGGGCAAGCCGGGTTGGTAAAACCATTGATGACATCAACCAAAATCAGCGCCGGGCGCTGGCCCAGACCTAAGAATTTGCGCTGAAGGTCAGTCATTCAGGCTGTCCTTTGGGCAAACGTCGGTGTCTGCGGCGGGTCAAGGTGGGTTTCCTTCTTGCAACGGGACTTGATTTCCTCAATGGTGCCGCCAAAGTTGAACAATTCAGGCTCCCCCCGCTCATCGCGCATTCTCTTTCGCAACTGGTCAGTAGCAGCCATGTCCACCGAGCCATTCCCGGCCAGCACTACACCATAGCGACGGGCACCCTCGGCGGTAACCAAACCACGTTCCACATCAGCCCGCACCAGTTCTGGTTCACGCTTGAATGGGTCACCCCAGCCACCGCCACCCCAGGTGTTAAAATACAGCACGTCGCCCTTGCTCACCTTGATACCCTCGGACTTGGACGGCAGCCACTGTTCACTGCCATCGGCCCGCACCAATCGCTTGGTTGAACGCATTCCCGGATCACCACCGTGCACGCCCCATGGGTAGGTTAACCACCTTTCATCATGCACAGAGACCGTGCCATCGACCAGGAAACAATAAGCCACGCTTAGGCCATTGCCTCCGCGGTGCAAGCCTGCCCCGCCCGAATCGGGAATGGTTTCGTATTTTTCGATCCTGAGTGGAAAATAGGCCTCTATAAATTCGTTAGGAACATTGGTGAAGCCCGGCCACAGGGAATGTCCGTCCGGCCCATCCCCCACCGGCCTGCCCGGAATACCACCAAAACCAATCTGGAATAACTGGAACCACTCGCCGTTGTCGTCGTAGCCGGAAAAGAAAAAATGCGGCGAATCCGAAAAACCCGCTGCATTCATCGCCTCTGGCGCACTTTGCCCCAACAAGCCGCCCATGACGTCAAAAATCCGGCCAAGAGCATGGGTACGGCCGGAAAGGGCGGCCGGGAAATTCGGTTTGAGCAAAGACCCTTGTGGGATACGCACATCCACCAAGTCGTAAAAACCATCGTTAAACAGAATTTGCGGGTCAACCAGGTTTATCGTGAATGATCCGAAAAACATCTTGAACATGTCTTCGTTGAGATAAAAGTTGATCGAACTGGCAGCCTGCGGGTCGGTGCCTGCAAAATCGAAAATTGCGACCGAGCCTTCGCGCCACATTTTACAGCGTATCTTGTAAGGCCCCATCCCTACTCCGTCATCACACACGTAGTCCTCAAACACACGAGGTTCTTCCGGTACGATCATTTCGATGATCGCTTTCATGGCCATGTAATTTCGCTCCAGCATGATTTCCATGGTGGAGTAGAAAATGTCATCACCGAATCTTTGGGCCATCTCAATACAACGTTTGGCAGCAGTATTGCAGGCGGCTACCAACGCATTCAAATCAAACCGATTCCAGTTCGGGGTGCGTACATTGTGCAGAATCAACTCCAGCAGATCAGACTGCAACACACCTTTTTTGTACAATTTGGTGGGCGGGATGCGGATACCCTCCTGGAATATGGTTTCCGCCTGGATGGGGATCGATCCCGGCACCATTCCGCCGTTATCTGACATGTGTCCAAACATGGCCGACCAGGCCATGTGTCTGCCGTCTTTGAAAATGGGCACCAGCACGATCCAGTCCGGCAGGTGGGATACCGCCGCATTGCACAGGTAGGGGTCATTGGTGAGGATGACGTCACCTTCCTCCAGTTCCCCGTCATAGGCTGCCATGAAGCCATGTATAAAGGAGCCGAACTGGCCCACTACCATCTTGCCGTCAACGTTGGCGATCATGGGGAAGCAATCACCTTGCTCCCTGATGCCCGGGCTCATGGCGGTGCGGAACAGTACCGCGTCCATTTCGACCCGCGCATTACTCAGTGCATTTTCGATAATGTCAACGGTTACCGTATCGACTTCTACCCGCTCGAACGGTGTGTTGTTGGTTGCAATAATCCGGGCGGTCATTATCCCTCCTCCCCATGGTTGACGGGGTTGATCAGCAGGTTGCCAACCACATCAACCTTCGCCTCATGAGCCGGCAAGATGACCGTGGTCGAGTCCATTTCACAGATGATCGCCGGTCCTGGAATGACCAGGCCGGCATGCAATGGTTTGCGCTCATAAATGACTGCATCATGCCACCTGCCTTGATGATAAAAGCGTGTGTCATGTAATTTACAATCTTCAAGACTGGCGCTTGCCCGGCCAACTTGGACTTCTTTTATTTTTGTGGCTCTCGCGCGCACCACCGCACGAATCATCACCAATTCATGGTCCTGACCCAGTGCAAAGGTAAATAACTGCTCATGCTCGGTGTCAAATCGCTCGGTCAGAAGTGACAAACCCTTTTCCATGATGTCATCCGCAGTGAAATCCATGCTGATCTGGAAAGCCTGACCGACATACCGAATGTCCGCCTGGTAAGTTACTTCCTGCTGTTCGGAGGGAATGCCGTCCGCATCCAGCGAAACCGACGCCCGGGCACGCAATTCTTCAAGATCTTGCAGCAGATCTTTTGCTTCAAGTTGATCCGCGCGTTTTACGTAAGTCCGGGAGGCTTCATCCTGAACACGTGTGGTAGCTTCACCATAGGCACACAAAACACCGGGCCCGGGCGGTATAATGACCGGCCATGAATGGGTCAACTCACCCATTGCATTTCCATGCATGGGACCAGCACCGCCAAAAGCAATCAGCGCAAAATCGCGCGGATCAAAACCCTGCTCAACCGACACCAGGCGCAACGCACCGTACATGGATTCGTTGACGATTTTGATAATCCCCTCAGCGGCCTCCATCAGGTCGATGCCGATCGCGTCAGCAATTTTTTGTATTGCAGTTTCGGCGGCCGATTTGTCGATTGCCATGTCTCCACCCAACTGAACATCGGCAGGCAGGTAACCCAACACCACATTTGCATCACAAACGGTCGGCTCGGTACCACCTTTCATATAAGCGGCCGGGCCCGGAACCGCACCTGCCGATTGCGGACCGACCCGCAAGGCCTTGGTCAATTCCGGCACAAATGCAATAGAACCTCCGCCGGCGCCTACCGTACGCACATCCACTGAAGGTGCTCGCACCGTAACATCGCCTACGCGGGTTTCGCGACGAATCCGGGCTTTAGAATTCTGGATCAGCGCGACATCGGTTGATGTGCCGCCCATGTCAAAGGTCAACACATTGTGATAATCGGTGCGGTGTGTGAAATAGATAGCACCGGCCACCCCGCCGGCCGGTCCTGACATCAGAATGTTAACCGGTGACTCTGCCGCGGCGCGTGATGATGCGAGGCCGCCATCTGAACGCAGAATCGACAATTGCAATCCGTCGCCCATCCGCGCTTCAAGTGAAGATTGAAGATTGTTTAAATAGCTTGCAACTTCAGGGGCTATATAGGAATTTACTACGGTGGTTTCAGTGCGTTCATACTCCTGCATTTCCGGCACCACTTCTGAGGAAATGGATATGGGGAGAGAGCCAAAAACCTCCCTTGCGATCTCCCGCGCCTGTGCTTCGTGGGCGCCGTTCACGTAGGCATTGATGAAGCAAATGGTTAAAGCTTCAACCTGGCCTTTATCTTTAAGACGCTGCAGCTCCGCCCGCAGGCATTCTTCATCAAGCGCCCTCACCACACTACCGTCAGCTGCCATGCGTTCATCGGCTTCAATGGTCAGTTCCAACGGCGCGAGTAAGGGCTTTTTAACATAGCTCACCCAGCCGCCGAGTCCCCCAGGACAGAACGAACGTGCTACCTGCAACACCTGTTTAAAACCGCGGGTTGTAACCAGGCCTACCTTGGCGCCCTTAGCGGTCAAAATGGAATTAGTAGCAACCGTGGTCCCGTGCATTACGCGATGAATGGTGGCTGGATCGATGCCGGATTGTTCACAAATCCGCGCCACGCCATGCAAAACGCCGATGGACGAATCTTCCGGTGTTGAGGGTACTTTCGCGGTGTATGTGGCACCACTATTTTCATTGATGAGTAGCAGATCGGTAAACGTGCCACCAACATCTACACCCAAACGATAGCTCATTTGGTTCTCCAAACCTTTTTCTTTGGTCGCATACTTATTCATGTACCTGATTTCGCGCCTTTCTTTTCTTCCTCAGATGCCCCTCTAGCCAAGACTTTGCCCGTCCACCCGGTGCATTATTGGTTAAGCGATCAGCCAGTCTTGAAGCATTCATCAATTCCGGTAAATCAATACCCGTGTCATAACCCATTTGTTCCAGCATCATGACAACATCTTCTGTTGCTACGTTGCCTGAGGCGCCGGGTGCAAAGGGGCAACCGCCCATACCGCCAATGGAAGCGTCAAAGGAGCGGATACCCGATTCCAGCGCCGCAAACACATTGGCCAAACCCATGGCGCGGGTATCATGGAAATGACAGGCTAAACGCTGAGCACCATGTTCATTCACAAGCATAGCGGTTAACTCACGAACCTGCTGTGGATTTGCTGCACCAATGCTATCGGCCAACACCACCTGATCGGCGCCAAGGCCCACAAACCGGCGTGTGATGTCGGCAACCGTTTCTTTCGTCACAGGTCCATCAAATGGACACTCCCAGGACACCGCAATCGTCGCCAGGACGCGTACACCATCTATTGCGGCTCTTTGTAATATTTGTTCCATGGCCCGCTCAGCATCTGCGCGACTCATATTGACGTTGGCTTGCGCCATTCCGTCAGCACCATACAAAACCATGGCAACACACTTGGCGCCAGCGGCCAGGGCCAGCTCATAGCCTTTCATATTCGGCACAAGCACAGAGAATTCACCCGGCTTACTGCTCAAGCTGTTCAATACGATGTCTGTGCCGACCATGGCAGGAACTGCCTTTGGGGAAACAAAACTGCCCACTTCAACGTGGTCAACACCGGCCTTTAACAGCGCATTGATGAGTTCTACCCGTTCTTCAGGTGGCAGACTGGTTGTCTGATTTTGCAGCCCATCGCGTGGGCCAACATCGTTGATGACTACCTTCGCGGACATTAGCGGATCGCAGCCTGCTGTCTGAGCGCAACCAGCCGATCGTTGTTGTAACCCAGCAATTGTTTTAGCACGCTGTCGGTATGTTGACCGAGCTTGGGGGCCGGAGTGAAAGATTCTTCATTACTACGAGACAGCTTGATCGGATTACCCGGTCCGCGCGTGGACTTACCATCCGGGTGCTTGAGTTCAATCACCATATTGCGATGCAATACTTGCTCATCATTCAATGCATTGCTGAAACGATTTACCGGCGCGCATGGAATTTTTTTGTTCTGCAGTTTTTCCAGCCAGTAAGCAGAATCACGTGCGCCAATAATCTCGTCAAGCTTTGCGTCGATCAGGTCGCGATCTTCCCAGCGTCCCGCTTGAGTATCATATTTGGGGTTGTCGAACACTTCGAGTTGCACCAACTGCTTCAGGTTGACCCAGAAATTATCTGTGATGATGGCAATCACGATATTGCCGTCAGCGGTTTTGTAGGTGTTATAGGGCACATGAACGAAATGCGCATTACCGATCGGATGCGGATCGTCGCCGGAAATAAAAAACATGGTTGCCATATAGCTCAGCATGGAAATTTGGCAGTCGAGCATGGAAATATCGACATGTTGCCCCTGGCCGCTGCGATAACGCTCCAGCAAGGCTGATTGAATGCCCATAACCGCAAACATGCCGCCACCAAGATCTCCAATCGGAATACCCGCACGCACGGGGTGATCAGCATCTGTGCCGGTTATCGACATGCCACCACCTGTGGCTTGCGCTACCTGATCAAACGCCGGTCGCCTGGCGTTGGGACCATCAGAACCATAGCCGGTAACGGTGCAGGTAATGATGGCAGGATTGATTTGCTTGAGACTTTCGTAATCAATTTTCAATCGCTCCGGAACACCGGCGCTAAAATTGCTGATTACTACATCCGACTCACGCACAAGGTCATAAAAAACCGCCAGCCCTTTTTCGTTTTTCAGATCAATGGCGATGCTTTTTTTGTTGCGGTTGAGCGTAATGAAATAGGCTCCCATGCCATCAATGGAGTTGCTTGGGTCATTCGCCAGCAACTTGCGTGTTCCCTCACCAAGCAAGGGTTCAATTTTGATGGTCTCTGCACCTAAATCAGCAAGAATCATGGCGCCATAAGGGCCTGACAACATATGCGTCAGATCAAGAATCCGTATGCCAGCCAGCGCCTTACTCATTTGGCTAATAGTCCATTTTTCAATTTTTGACCATCTTTTGAGATCATTGATCCGGAACAATTCAGTCCGTTATCTGTCATTACAAGGCCGCAAGAGGGTATCGAGTTGGTCGCTTTATCCGCCACTCATCACGCAGGCGATGCGCAAACTAAAGTTCGCTCCAACTGATTTATAGGATATAATGTTATATCAATATAACATTCAAACGCAAGGCCTAATCAAATTCTTTGCCGGCAATGATTGAATTACACTCAGTTTTCAGCCAGAAACAAACACAGTCTTTGTCCAAAGACCTGCCTACTCCATTGTATTTCCAGCTGTATAAGATTTTGAAGAACGGCATTCTTGATGGCACGTTTAAATTCGGCTCACTGCTCCCCACCGAAGGCCAGCTATCCGAGGAATTCGACGTCTCAAGAATCACCAGTAAGCGCGCGATGGACGAACTGGCGCGCGAAGGCCTGGTGGAACGGCATCGCGGACGTGGAACCTATGTCACGCATGAGGCCACTGGGTCACCAATGCATGCCCCCATGGTGGGGTTGTTGCAGGAGATTGAGTCAATCGGACAAACCTCCACTGCTATCACATTGCAATGCCGGATGGCGAAGCCTCCCCGGCATATTCGTCAACTTCTGGGCTTGGCGGAAGATAAAAAGATTTTGCAGTTGCGACGTGTCAGACATCACGACAACATCCGTTTTGGATATTACAGTAGCTGGACGCGGGTTGTGGGTCTGCCTGAAGATACCAGCGTTTTCGAACACACTCCGCGTATGACCTACTTTCGCAGCAGAGGTTTGAAAGTGTCCTTTATTAAACAATCGCTTACAGCCTGTGCAGCGAATGCCGAAGCCGCCAAGGCTTTAGGGGTTGAGCGTGGTACTGCGTTACTTAGCCTGACCCGCCTGGCTTTTAGAAACCACCACTCCCGGGGCTTTCCGGTTGACTATCTCAGGGTGCTGTACCACCCGGAACGGTTTGAATATCGAATCGACCTGGAACTGGAAGATGATGCATACCAGAACCCAAGCTCCGTCGAACGCGAATAATCCATTTCACCGGGGCATTATCAGCTCGATTTATCCAGCACACTCCACCAGCTGGAAATTAGCACCAAAAAGATCGTCTGCGTCCAAATCCATCACCTGCCAATCATCCAGGCCCTGGCGTGGATGTGGATCCAATACATGAATTCCATCGTTTGAAACCTGCCCGGCAGCCTTCCTGAC
>JADFKH010000042.1 GCA_022565025.1 Pseudomonadota bacterium | reverse complement strand
AAGGTCGATTTACCCACATTGGGTAATCCGACAATACCGCACTTAAAGCCCATTCATATTTTTTCCTGATCAGGCTCTACCACAGTATGTAAAGTTTTCATTGCTTTGGAAACTTCGTCACCCAGCACTTCGCGCATCACGTCCGCCGCGTGTGAGATCACCCGGCGGGTTAACAATTCCTGCGCTGCAGAAGGTCTGCTGAGAACGTAGCCGGTAACGGCGTCTTTGCAACCCGGATGTCCGATCCCAATACGTAAGCGCAAAAACTCATGGTCCTGGTTATGGCAGAAGATATCCCGCAAACCATTGTGCCCACCGTGGCCACCGCCCTTCTTCAACCGGGCCACCCCGGGTGGCAGATCGAGTTCGTCATAAACAATCAGCAAGCGATCACTCGAAATCTTGTAATAATCGACTACCGCACGCACAGCCTGTCCGCAGCGATTCATGAAGGTCATCGGTTTCACCAGGATGCAGTCCTGGCCGTACAAGCCGGTTTTGGCCAGCTCGGCGTGAAACTTCGATTGGTTTCGCAAAACAACTTGCGCACGCTTTGCCAACAGATCCAAAAACCAAAACCCGGCGTTATGCCGGGTTTTGGCGTATTTTGCACCCGGATTACCGAGCCCCACGATTACATAATGATCGGACAAGATTTCTCCAACAGCCTAATCACCGCCTGCTTCCTTGTCACTGGCAACTTCATCGCTGATTTCTGCAGGTTCATCAGCGTCCTCTTCAACCGGCTCCGCGGCTTCACCGAGTTCGTCTTCTGCCAGCGCAGCTTCAGCCTCTGCAGCAGCTGCAGCACCCGTGCCCTGATCTTCCTTGATGTGAATCGCATTGGCCAATTGCACATCTTTTTCTTCACCGGCCACCAGCGCCGTTATCTCGACGCCTTCAGGCAGTTGGATATCTGACAACATCACCGCATCGCCAGCATCCATATCCGAAAGATCAATGGAAACGAATTCCGGCAGGTCTTTGGGCAGGGCCGAAATTTCAACTTCAGTAATCAAGTGCTGGATCACAACGCCCGAAGTCCTGCCGGCTGGCGAATCCTCTTCGCCCACAAAGTGGACCGGTACCAACATTTTGAGAACTTGTTCGGCAGAAACCCGTAAAAAATCAACATGCATTATGATCGGCTTGAAGGGATGCCGATGCAGATCACGCACCACCGCCTTCTGTGTGTTCTTTTCATCGACCTTGATCTCAAGAATACTGGCGTAGAACGCTTCATTCTCTGTAGCGTGCAGCAGCTCATTGAGCTGCAGGCTTAGAGCAACAGGGTCCTTATGACCACCGTAGATGACGGCGGGAACCTTGCCTTCACGACGCAGGCGGCGGCTCGCACCTTTCCCCACATCTTGGCGGAGTTCCACGTTAATGATTGTTGTTTCAGACATGACTTTCCTCGTTAATCAAATCCCGTATTAAACGGTTAACAGCCGTTATGCCTAACCCGCGACCAGGTCAAACGTAAAACAAAGCCGGGCATTATACCCCAGGTTTACCCTGATATGTAGTGCAGCTTAATCCACGTACATGGAACTGACGGATTCGCCATGCGCCATGCGTCTGATGGTTTCAGCCAACATCTGCGCGACACTGAGCTGGCGAATCTTGGGGCTTCTCTGCGCTGCCTCACTGAGGGGGATCGTGTCTGTGACCACCAGTTCATCTATTTCTGACCGGCTGATATTATCGACTGCAGGGCCTGATAACACCGGGTGCACGCAGTATGCAACAACGCGGCTGGCGCCATTTTCTTTCAACGCACTGGAAGCCACACAGAGCGTACCGGCCGTATCAACCATGTCGTCAACCAGAACACAGCATTTCCCTTTCACATCGCCGATAATGTTCATCACCGTGGAAACATTTGCCCTAGGCCGCCGTTTATCAATGATCGCAAGGTCCACTTCCAGGCGTCTGGCGATCGCCCTCGCCCTGGCCACGCCGCCAACATCCGGTGAAACCACGACGATGTCATGCATGGACTGACGCTGCCAGATGTCCGCCAGGGTCAGGGGCGATGCATATACGTTGTCTACCGGGATATCGAAAAAACCCTGAATCTGATCAGAGTGAAGATCGATGGTCACCACCCGGTCCGTGCCAACGTTTGAAATCATGGATGCGGCCACTTTTGCCGTGATCGGCACGCGGGCCGATCGCGGCCGCCTATCTTGGCGACCATAGCCAAAATAGGGGATGACTGCTGTAATCCGCGACGTCGATGCCCGTTTGAAGGCATCGATCATCACCAGCAGTTCCATGAAATTATCCGCGGCGGGTGCACAGGTGGGCTGGATGACATAAACATCACGGCCGCGGACATTTTCCATCACCTCGACCATGACTTCACCGTCACTGAAACGGCCAACCACGGCCTTGCCCATTGGAACATTAAGCTCACGAGCAATATTGCTCGCGAGTTTCATGTTCGCATTTCCGGCGAAAACCATCAATGAAGGGGTGACCACTTGTATTCCCTGTCTGCTCGATCCCTCAGGACCTGAATCCTCAGTGGCTGGGACGGCAGGACTCGAACCTGCGAATGCGGGGATCAAAACCCCGTGCCTTAACCAACTTGGCCACGTCCCAGTAAACTGAAATCAAAATCTATTTTTAATACCGCCTACACCGCCAGATTCAAGTAATTCGTGCAAGGGAGATCGGTCAACCCCGCGGACGGCGCGCACATTATATCGGCATTTTATTGCTTGTGCCGTGCTCTTTGCAGTCTTTTCATCAGGCATGCTGATGAAGAGTGTACTCCCGGTACCGCTCATGCGCGCCGGGCCCCATTTCTGCAAATCTTTCAGCATCTGTTTGAGGTGGGGAAATTGTTTTTTCACCACCAGCTCGCAGTCATTTCTGCCGACACCGGCCAGGGCCTCTGCCAGACTGATCTTTGATGTTTTTTTTGGCAAGTCCGGGTGCATGAAAACAGCCCCTGTCGAAATCGAAAACCCGGGGAACACCAACAGGTAATACCGATCACCCAGATCCACGGACTGAAGTTCATCACCCAGCCCCGAAGCAAAGGCACTGTAGCCCCTGACGAAAACGGGCACATCCGCACCCAGCCTAATGCCCATTGACGCCAGATCATCGATATCGAGACCGCATCCCCACAGGCGGTTGAGCACCACCAGTACAGTTGCTGCATCCGAACTACCACCGCCCAGACCGGCACCTGCAGGTATGTGCTTTTTTACCTCGATTCGAGCCCCCTGTCGGCACGAGGTTTCGGCCTGCAACAGCAAGGCAGCCCTGACCACAAGGTCATCGGCCTCTTGCACCGCGTATGACGCTCGCGGCCTTTCGATCCTGGGCTCATCCAGTGGTTCAATACTTACTTCATCACCCCAGTCGAGCAGTTGAAACAGAGTCTGCAATTCGTGATAACCGTCAGGTCGCTGCCCGGTGACATGAAGAAACAAGTTCAGCTTGGCCGGCGCCGGCCAAACACTCTTGGATTGATTACTCATCCCAACCCGTCCCAGCTTCCAGGTCCCAGTCCTGGATTGCAAACTTGACGGTGTAGGACTGCCGGCGCGCCGTCAACTTCACAGGCATCGATACCCTACCTGCATCCCGGTACTGGCCGTATTCGATGTTCCAACCCAGCTGGCTCAGCTTCTCGAGGTTGCCCTGCGCGTTGAGTTGTCGCAGATCCCAGTCACCCGGAGCAGCAAGCCCTCTGACCCACCATGCCAGGGCACTTACAGGGATCGTCCAGCCAAGCCATTGCTCGATCAATTCGCCCACGGTGTCCGCACGGTGAACCTCTCCATCCGCCCATTCCAGCACGGCGCCATTCTCGTCCGCGTTCAACTGCCAGGCGCCCCGGCCAAATGCCCCGTGAAAATTCATGCTGCTGGCCTGGCCGTATTGCTGCCAGCTGAGGTGACCGCTACCACCCTCTTCGCCGTCATTGACGGCCAGGCGCCCCTTGAGTGCCCACCCTTCGGCTGCGGTCAGCACACCGGACCTCGCTTGATAAAGCAAAATCCGCTCCGCTTGGTCAATCTCCCCGGTCGGAACGGTGCTGCAAGCGGTGATCAACAAGGCGAAAATCAGGCTCAAAAATTTAAGCCCGCATAGTGCATGAGTTTCGCTAGGTTTTGCTTGATTATTGTAGAATTTCAATGACATAAAAGAGTAATTCAGGATTGCAAATAAATTCAAAATACACCGCTGCCGGTTTGTCGCCTGATTTCACGGCACATCCCGGCTGATCCTGCTTGAACCATGGCTATAACCATGCTTCTGCACACGATCAACCAGGCTGCACTCGTGAAATCAACCGACAATTCCGGCAACTCATGCAATATGCGGGCTAGGAGAAGCGAGCGTGAAATCAAAGGTCGATTTCCATGCGCTGGAGCGTCTTCTGCAGCGCCGGGTTTTCACTGTCCACTTCCGTTCCTTCGCGCCAGATCGCACGGGCAGCTTCGTGCTCGCCGATTACCCAGAGCACTTCCCCAAGGTGGGCTGCAATTTCCGGATTTCTGTCCAGTGCCCAGGCTCGGCGGAGAAACTCCTTGGCCACATCCAGACGGTCCAGGCGATAGGATATCCAACCCATACTGTCGACAATGGACGCATCATCCGGGCGCAGAATAAAAGCCTGTCTGATCAATGCTTCCGCTTCTTCATAACGTTCTGTCTGGTCGGCCAGGGTATAACCCAGCGCATTGCGGGACGCCGCGTTCTCTGGCTGCTGTGAAATAATGATTCGAAGATCCTTCTCAGCAACGTCCACCCAACCCAGTTCCGCAGCCAGCAAGGCGTGCGAATAGCGGATCGAAATGGAGCTCGGCAGCTGTTCCAACGCTTTGTCCAGAGCCTCCAGGGCGGATTTACCATCACCCACTTCACGCAGAATCCTGGCCTCTGCCAGCCAGCTTTCCTCCACGATGACCTGGCTGGACTGCAGCCTCAAACCTGCCAGCTCCCGCCTGGCGCCTGCCACATCTCCTTCGCCGGCCATCAACTCTGCGCGTCGTATCCCCGCAACCAGCGCCTTGTCGCCTGATTCAACTTCAGCATACAACTCAATCGCCCGGGAAATCATATCCAAAGCCTCAGCAGCCTGCGCCTGGTAAAACGAGGTTTCATGCGGGTCGTCGAACCTCACCCTGTCAAATTGCCGGAACAATTTTTCCGCCCTGTCCCTATCCTTGGCATTGATCTCAAACAGGATCCGGGCCAACATCACATCCGGTGTTTGCTGCATGTTCTCCATCACTTTCCTTGCCTTAACTACCCGGTGAGTCCGGGACAGTAAATCAGCGTAAGCCAGGGCAAGGTCATGTTCCCCGGGGTTCTGCTTCCAGGCTCTTTCAACATATTGAAGGCCGGCACCAAGCTTGTTCAGATTGAGTGCCAATCGGCCAGCCCAGGTAAGAAATTCACTGCGTTCAGGTTCCAGTTCAACCGCCTGTTCGGCCAATTCATATGCCCTAATCAGGTCACGGGAGCGAACGGCGAGATGGCTTTGTGCGAATACGGCATCTGCATTATTCACAGCACCCTGACTGGCTAGTAAATTTCCCAACAGAACGGAAGCCTTCTCAGAATCAGCCGACCGGCCCAGCAAGGAGGAAACAAGAATCCAGGCCTCAGTGGTATTACCCATGAGCTCTATGATCTGTTGAAGCTGAAGTTCGGCCCCCGTGTAGTCACCGGTCAACAGCATCGCAGTTGCAGCAGATTGGTGTGCTTCCACGTTTTCCGGGTCCAGGAAAGCCCAACGGTCGGCAGCCATTGCTGCCTGTACCCGGGCCTGTGAGGCAAAGGCGACTCGTGTTGCCCTGCGTGCAATTGCCGCGTCGCTGGACTCAAGGGCAGCCTCAAGGTATTCTCCGACCGCAGCCTCCAGATCTCCTTCGCTGCCGAGGAATTCCGCAGCGAAAACATGGTACATAACCTCCTCGCTGATTGGCTCGCGGAGTTCCTTCACCTCATTTTCCGCAGCAACCAGCTGCCCGGCTCCGGCATTCTCCCCAACGGGCTCATCACTGGTATCAAGCGTCCGCATAGTGCACGCGGTAAGCATTAAAGCCACCAGCCCGCAGGTGGTCAACAACCAGGTTCTGAAATAATATGTCTTGAATACTTTTATCATGGCGTAAAGGATACGCAATTGTTGCTCGTGAACCAATCCTAATTTTCTGATAAGAATCCTGTTTAACTTTATAATAACGGCTTGCGCCCGCAGAATCGTCGCGCAGTCTGAGACTCAAAATCCATGGCCCTTTTTACCATTGGAATCAGTCACCACACCGCCCCGATCGAGATCCGGGAAAAGGTTGCTATTACGCGGACGGATTATTCCAGCCGCGTATCTGAACTATGTGCATTACGTGGCATGGAAGAAGTCGTCATCCTGGGCACCTGTAACCGGACCGAGATTTATTGCCTGTCATCTTCGGCGGGAAAGAATGACCTTATCAATTGGTTTCACCAGGCCAACGGCGTCCCGGCCGGGGTACTGAACAAATATTTTTACTTCCATGAGGGTGAAGCAGCGGTACGCCACCTGATTCGCGTGGCCAGCGGTCTTGATTCATTGGTGCTAGGCGAGAACCAGATCCTGGGACAACTCAAGGAAGCCTGGCAACAGGCACACGATACGAGGAGCATGGGCAAAGTGCTGGATCGGCTTTTCCAACACACTTTTGCAGCGGCGAAAGCCATCAGGAATTCTTCCGGGATCAATGATCAGCCGGTATCGGTTGCCTATACCGCCGTCGTACTTGCCCGGCAGATTTTTGGTGATCTGAATTCACAAACCGTGGTGCTGGTTGGTGCTGGCGAAATGATCCAACTCTGTGGTCGTCACCTGCGGGAACAGGGCATCGCCAAGCTACTGATCGTTAACCGCAGCAAGGAAAAAGCTGAAGAACTGGCGGTCGAACTGGATGCCACCGCCCTGACCCTTGATCAACTCGATGAAGCCCTGCCCGATGCAGATATCCTGATCAGCTCCACGGCAAGTCCGCAGCCCGTGATCAGTAAACAGGACATCAAGTCTGCGCTGCGTAAACGCCGGCACCGGCCCATGTTCCTGGTGGATATCGCTCTGCCCAGGGATATCGAGCCCCAGGTAGCCAGCCTGAAAGACGTCTATCTGTATACCATTGATGATCTGCAACAGGTTGTCGATGAAAACATGACCCATAGGAATGAAGCAGCGGAATCAGCCCTGGCCGATGTGGACGCGGCGGTAAATGACTTCATGCGCTGGTTGTACGGCATCCGTGCTGCCCGGTCGTTGCAACGCATACGTCGGCTTTCCCATGCCAATGAAAAAGACCTGACGGACAAGGCGCTGAGAAAATTGAACGCTGGACGAGATCCCTCGCAAGTGCTCCAGCAACTGGCCAGCACACTGACCAATCGTTTCCTTCACACGCCAAGCAAGCGCCTGCGTGAGGCAGCGGAAAACCAGGACTATGAAATCCTCAAGGCCGCCGACTGGCTTTTCAAACCCGATGATGAATAAATCGATTAGCGACAGCTTGCAACAGATTTCAGCCAGGCATGAAGAAATCGCACTGCTTTTGTCGGAACCGGAAGTATTGTCGGACCAGAACCGATACCGTAACCTGTCACGGGAATATGCCCAGCTTGAACCGCTTGTGTCGTCCTGGCGTGAATGGCAGCAGGTCCGTGCCAGCGTTGACGAGGCCAGTCAAATGATGGGCGAAGATGACCCTGAACTGCAGGCTTTAGCCGCAGAGGAGATTAAAACAGGCAAACAACGGCTTGCACAACTGGAACGCAAGCTGCAGTCGTTACTTCTGCCAAAAGACCCGAACGACGATAACAACATATTCCTTGAAATCCGGGCAGGTACTGGTGGTCACGAGGCTGCCCTGTTCGCCGGCGACCTGTTCAGGATGTATCAAAAGTATAGCGAGGGGCAGGGCTGGTCGATGGAAGTACTCAGCGAGAGTCCCGGAGAGCATGGCGGGTTCAAAGAAATCATCGTCCGCGTAGCCGGACAGGGTGCGTTTTCACGGTTCAAGTTTGAATCGGGAACCCACCGGGTTCAACGAGTGCCGGAAACAGAATCGCAGGGCCGGATACATACTTCTGCCTGCACCGTCGCAATATTGCCGGAAATGGAAGACGTCGAGGAAATCGATATCAATCCGGCAGACTTGCGCATTGATACGTTCCGGGCTTCCGGTGCAGGTGGCCAGCATGTTAACAAGACCGACTCGGCGATCCGTATCACGCACCTGACCAGCGGAATCGTGGTTGAATGCCAGGACCAACGTTCGCAACATAAAAATCGGGCCAGGGCTATGTCCCTGCTAAAATCGCGCCTGCTCGAGCGCGAACGCAGCCGCCAGCTATCTGAAGTCGCGGAGTCCAGACGGCTGCAGGTGGGGAGCGGCGACCGTTCGCAACGCATCCGGACTTACAATTTTCCTCAGGGCAGAATCACCGATCACCGCATCAACCTAACGCTTTACAAGCTGGACGAAGTACTCAGCGGTAATCTCGATATGATCATCGATTCCCTGCTACAGGAACACCAAGCGGATCTTCTCGCCGAAATCGGCGCTTGAATAAAATGAGGCTTATACCGGAGACGATATTCAAAGGCAAAAACGCCGCCAGCACATCTAGCGTGTACTGCTGCGGTGGTAACAGAATCATCGACAAGGCCAGCATCGACGCCACGAGCAGAACCAGTCCGGCGATTTTATGCCTTTTCCAGTACACAACCAACCACCACAGCGGATTGAAAACCAGCAGATTCAGGTTTTGACCGGCTGCTGCGTGATCCGTAAATAACCACAAAAAGACCAAGATCACACCGATCAGACCTGAAAGCAGGAGCCAGCCTTGAACCAGCAGCATAGGATTGAGCACCCTCAAAACCCTGCAAGCCAACCAGGCGATGGCCAACAGCCCCATGCCCATCAATAAATACCGGTTCCACCAGCTTCCCGGCACCGCAGGAGGTGGTTTGAGTGATGACTGGTACAACATCACATCCTCGAGAACCAGCGACTGCAAACCGTCCACGCCGGGATACTCCATGGCAGCCAAGGATGCGGCCAACTCAGACGGTATGAAAAACTCATCCCACAGGCTGACGGGTTGATCAATCTTTGCACCCAGGACAAGTTCCAGGCCCAGGTAAAGCCAGAAATCCCCGGCGGTGAGCCTGCGCGTGTGGTCACGCCAACTCTGCTCCCCCGTAACGGGCCTGAAACTGCTGGCCAATGCCCCGCCCAGCGCCAGATCCAGAGCATCCCGGACCCGGGTTGAACAATTATTGATGTAATAATCGTACAGGTAGTCCCGGTTTTCCGGCTGAACCTCGTCAACCAGGTATTTCACCAAGCGCAAAGATTGCTCCGGCGATAGCTTCAATCGCTGTGCACGGATGGAGCGATTTTCATCGACATAGTTTGCAAATTCACGCTCTGCAGACTGGGCTGCTGAAAAATACGACAGGCGACCCTGCACGAACCGCAGGAAGAAATGATCCTGTTCGAAGTCGAAAAAACCGAAATTGAAGACATGATCGAGACCCAGGCCTGGGTCTCGTATCCAAATGGCATTATGGCCAAATCGCTGCCAGTAAATCTCACCTGGCCCGTAGGTAACCAGCCAGACTTCGGTTGACGGTGCCTCCTCGTCCGCGCCAATCGTGGAAGACCATGTGGACATTACAGCCAGGTAGAACAATCCGCTGCACACAGCGCGCATCATGCGCGACCGGGACAAAAACTCAATCCAGAACATTCATTTCCAATGTGATGATGCGGCGATTATCGGCCTGGGTCACACGAAACTCGAACCGGTCATCCAGTACCACCGTATCACCATGCTCGGGCACGCGACCGAATTCTGCAAGCAACAAGCCTCCCACCGTTCCATAGTCGTCATCACTGAGATCACTGTCGAACATGTCATTCAAATCATCGATCGGCGTCAGGGCCTGGACCTGGTACCGGTTTTCATCAAGAGGCAGGATCAGCGCTTCTTCTTGTTCATCGTATTCATCGTCAATCTCACCGACGATTTCTTCCAGGACATCCTCAATGGTGATCAATCCGGAGACGCCGCCGTACTCATCGACCACGATGGCCATATGGTTTCTGCTGGAACGAAAATCCCGTAACAACAGGTTCAGGCGTTTGCTTTCAGGAATAACGACTGCGGTGCGAATGGTTTCGGCAAGATCAAACTGTTCGCCGCCAGACGCCAGGTGCGGCAGGAGATCTTTGGCCAGCAGGATTCCGACCACCTCGTCCTTGTCCTCGCCGATCACCGGGAAGCGGGAATGCCCTGATTCAAGTATTTGGGGGAGAAACTCGTCCAGCTCGGAGTCATTGTGAACCACGATCATTTGCGATCGTGGAATCATGGCATCACGCACCTGGGTTTCTGAAACTTTGATTGCACCTTCCATCATGGCCAGTGCATCAGCATCGATCATGCCTTGTTCGCAGGCTTCTTTCAGAAGTGTTACCAGCTCGTCACGATCCCGGGGTTGGTTGGAAAATGCCCTGCCGATCTTCTCGATCCAGGTAAATTTACCGGAACCGCTACTCGATTGGTCTTCGTTCATGCTTTTAATACTGACAACGCCATTCGCGTCACCACGAATATAGGACCGCTCGCGCCGTTAATCCAGTATTTTTTTTTCAAAGTAAGGGTCGGGAAAACCGAGAGAGTGCAAGATTCTGCTTTCAAGAGATTCCATTTTTATCGCTTCTTCTTCAGCCTGGTGGTCATGGCCAAGTAGGTGGAGAATTCCGTGAATGGTAAGGTGGGCCCAGTGGGCTTCGACGGTTTTGTGCTGGACTTCCGCTTCTTCGGCGACGACTGGCGCGCAAATAATGATGTCGCCCAACAATTGCAGCCCCACCTCCTCCGGCAGATCGGCGGCAAAGGAAAGTACGTTGGTGGCCTTGTCCTTGTGACAATATTGAGCGTTGAGCTGCCGGCTCTCTCGCCGGTCGACGAGCCGAATCAGTAGTTCTGCGTCACCATGCTCGTGCAAAGCCGCGCTCGCCCATCGTTCAAATTTTTGCCTGGAAGGTACTGAGGCAACAGAAGTCGCGTTCTGGACGGCGATGTCAATCTTCACCGGAATCCTTTGATTCGGCATCGTAAGCTTCGACAATGTGCTGCACCATCGGATGACGGACCACGTCAGCCGCAGCAAAATAACTAAAACTGACGCCCTTCACATCTGAAAGAATACCCAGGGCGTGCTTCAGGCCGGACATGCTTTTGCGTGGCAGGTCGATCTGGGTGATGTCACCGGTGACCACCGCGGTAGAACCGAAGCCGATGCGGGTCAGGAACATTTGCATTTGTTCCCTGGTGGTATTCTGGGCCTCGTCGAGGATGACGAAGGCGTCGTTCAAGGTGCGGCCCCGCATGAACGCCAGAGGCGCTACTTCGATCACGTTACGTTCCATCAAAGTCGCGACGCGTTCGAAACCCATCATCTCGTAAAGCGCGTCGTACAATGGCCTCAGGTAGGGATCAACTTTCTTCGCCATATCCCCGGGCAGAAACCCAAGGCGTTCGCCCGCCTCCACCGCGGGTCGCACCAGCACGATCCGCTGAACCTCGTCGTTCTGCAATGCAGCCACCGCGCAGGCCACGGCCAGGTAGGTTTTCCCGGTCCCGGCCGGGCCGACACCGAAATTAATCGCGTGTCTTGAAATATTGATCAGGTACCGCTTCTGATTTGGTCCACGGCCGCGGATCATTCCGCGCTTGGTCTTCACGGTTACCTCGGGAGACGAATCAGCCGACACCAGCTGATCCTCCAGTTCCGCTACTCCTGATTCCTGCAAATGGAGATTGATCAGCTTGGGCGTGAGCACTTCCGATTCAGTCATTGGGTACAGGCTTTGCAGCAGTCGGCGGGCAGCCCGGACCGGGCGGCATTCTCCCTGCACGGTATACAGGTTGCCCCGGCAGAAAATATCCACTTCCAGCCTGGTTTCGATCTGTTTCAGATGTTCATCGAACTGGCCGCAAAGATTGGCCAGCCTCATGGTGTCGGCAGGCTCGAGTTCAAAGGTAATCCGTTCACTCATGCAATTGCCGCAGAATCCTGTTCCGGCAGTACCACGCGTCCCCGCAGCGAGTGACTCAAGGCCTCGGTAATAACAACATCGGCAAATTGACCAATCAGTTGCGGATGCCCGTCGAAATTGACCACACGGTTGTTTTCGGTCCGCCCCGCGAGTTGATCGGGGCTCTTCTTGCTGAAGCCCTCAACCAGGACCCGCTGGTTGGTTCCCACCATATCCCTGCTGAAACGGTCAGCCTGACCATTCACCAGTTCCTGTAATCGCTTGAGGCGCTCCTTTTTAACTTCCAGTGACACATCATCCGGCAGGCTTGCAGCCGGGGTGCCTGGGCGGGCTGAAAATATAAAACTGAAACTCTGGTCAAATTCCAGGTCGCTGATCAAGCTCAAGGTATCCTCAAAATCGCGCTCGCTTTCACCGGGAAAACCAACAATGAAATCCGATGACAGGCTGATATCCGGTCGCTTTTCTCGCAAGCGGCGAATTTTCTGCCTGTATTCCAGTATCGTATGGCCGCGCTTCATAAGAGCCAGAATCCTGTCAGAACCACTCTGTACAGGCAGGTGCAGGTAATTTGCCAGTTCCGGCACGTCGCCGAATGCATCAGTGAGATTCTGTGAAAAATCAATCGGATGCGAGGTGGTGAATCGAATGCGCTCGATGCCCTCAATCGCGGCAATATAATGGATCAGCAGAGCCAGATCTGCTGTCGTGCCGTCGTGCATGAGACCGCGATAAGCATTGACGTTCTGGCCGAGCAGATTGATCTCCCTGGAACCTTTCGCGGCCAGTGTCGCACATTCAGCAACGACGTCATCGAAGGGACGGCTGAATTCCTCACCACGGGTATAGGGAACAACACAAAATGTGCAGTATTTGCTGCAACCTTCCATCACGGACACAAAAGCGGTGGGGCCCTGCGCGCCTGGTTCCGGGAGATTATCGAACTTTTCCACTTCTGGAAATGAAATGTCGATCGACGGCTTACCGGTCGTTTTGACGCTGTCGAGCATCGCCGGCAAGCGATGCAATGTCTGGGGCCCGAATACCATGTCCACGAAGGGTGCACGGTCGATAATGGCCTTTCCTTCCTGGCTGGCCACACAGCCTCCGACACCAATGACCAGCCCGGGGTTCTTACGCTTCAGTTTCTTCCAGCGGCCGAGCTGTGAAAAAACCTTTTCCTGGGCTTTTTCCCGAATGGAACAAGTGTTGATCAGGATAACATCGGCTTCATTTTCCCGGTCCGTCAGCTCCAGACCATGGGATGCCGCCAGCACATCCGCCATCTTCAACGAATCGTACTCGTTCATTTGACAACCGTGTGTCTTGATGTACAGCTTGCCTTTCATCGTGTCTTGATTCTGCTTCCGGTCTATAAGCAAACCCGACTGGTACCATATACGGGTCAAAGGTGCTTGGGAACCGCGTAGAATACACCCAAGGCTCCCGATTCGCCATTCCCCAAGAAACTTTTTCCATGAAGCCCAGTGACTCCCTCTGTTTGCCCGGATCCTTACTCAAGCGTCTTCAGGGCTCAGATCATGTCATGGTGCTCACAGGTGCCGGCATGTCGGCTGAAAGCGGCATTGCGACCTTTCGGGACGCCCAGACCGGTCTGTGGGCAAAATTCCGCCCCGAAGACCTGGCGACACCGCAGGCATTTGCCGCTCACCCCGCACGCGTCTGGTCCTGGTATGAGGCGCGCCGCGAAAAAGTCAGAGACGCAGAACCACACGCGGGTCATTTTGCACTGGTGGAACTCGAGTCGATGGTCCCCCGGCTGTCCGTAGTGACCCAGAACGTGGACGCGCTCCATCAAAAGTCCGGCTCTGGCAACGTAATCGAATTGCATGGCAATATCATGCGTTCGATCTGTCACCTGACAAGCCGGGCGATTGACGGCGAATGGCTGGCAAAATCAAACGACTGCCCACCCCGGTCGCCGTGGGCGCAGGATGGCCTGGCGCGCCCGGACGTGGTGTGGTTCGGGGAACCTCTGCCTGCGGGGGTCATGGAGGCGGCCACGAAGGCAGCCGTCATGTGTGATTTCTGTTTTTCCATTGGCACTACCTCAACGGTTCAACCCGCCGCCAGTCTTCCTCTGCTGGCCCTGGAAAACGGTGCCAGCCTGGTAGAAATCAATCCGCAGGAAACACCGCTTAGCCTTCATGCCGACTATTGCCTGAGAGGTTCCGCTGCAAGGGCCCTGACTGCAATCATGCAGCAGTTGAAAAACCTCTGACTAAGTTATAATGCAAAGCTAATCCGCACACTGCATGAAGGAGCTACGATGAGCCAGACTATGCGCGCTCTGGTGAAACGCGAAGCCGGAACTGGTATATGGATGGAACAGGTTCCAATACCGGCACCCGGCACCAATGAAGTACTGATCAAGGTGGAAAAAACTGCAATCTGCGGCACCGATGTCCATATCCACCAGTGGAATGACTGGGCGCAACGAACCATTCAACCCGGACTGGTGATCGGCCATGAATTTGTCGGACGCATCGAGCAACTGGGCGATGGCGTCACCGGCTATATAACAGGGGACCGGGTGTCGGCCGAAGGGCATATCGTTTGCGGCCACTGTCGTAACTGCCGTGCAGGACACCCCCATACCTGCCCCAATACGGTCGGCATCGGTGTCGACCGCCATGGCGCGTTCGCCGAGTATATCGTGGTACCTTCCACCAATCTGTGGCCTATCCCCGATGAAATCGCTCCCGAATTGGCTGCATTTTTTGACCCGTTTGGAAATGCCGCCCACTGCGCCCTGCAGTTCGACCTGGTCGGTGAAGACGTACTGATCACGGGCGCGGGCCCAATCGGCATCATTGCAGCCGGCATCTGCCGTCATGTAGGCGCACGCCATGTGGTGATCACGGACGTCAATGATTACCGGCTCAATCTTGCCAAAAACATGGGCGCCAGCCGCACTGTGAATGTCCGGCGCGAGTCAATTGCTGACGTGGTTAGTGAACTGCAGATCGACGGATTTGATATCGGCCTGGAGATGTCCGGCAACCCGACCGCCTTTAATGACCTGCTTCACCACATGTACCACGGCGGAAAAGTGGCGCTACTGGGCCTGTTACCGGATGGAACGGGCTGCGACTGGGATCAGATTATTTTCAAGGGACTGGAACTACACGGCATCTATGGGCGGCGCATGTATGAAACCTGGTACAAAATGACGCAAATGGTCCTCACCGGCTTTCCGTTGCACAAGGCCTTGACTCATCACATCCCGATCGATGACTTTGAGCGGGGTTTCCAACTGATGATCGATGGACAATGCGGCAAAGTTGTTTGTGACTGGACCGGAAATATCTGAGGAATAATCAGGGAGAATCTGGTAAGTGAATACTTTGGAAAGAATCCGGGGTACGCTGGAAGAGATCCGAGAAGCCGGACTGTACAAAGAGGAGCGGGTCATCACCACCGCCCAGAGCGTGGAAATAAAGGTACAGGACGGCAGTGAGGTGCTCAATTTCTGCGCCAACAACTACCTTGGCCTGGCCAACAACCCGGAAGTGATTGCCGCGGCGCACAAGGCGCTTGACGACCACGGTTTCGGTCTGGCCTCGGTTCGTTTCATCTGCGGCACCCAGGACCTGCACAAGCAGCTGGAACAAACTATTTCCCAGTTCTTCGGCACCCACGACGCCATACTTTATACGTCCTGCTTCGATGCCAACGGCGGCTTGTTCGAAACCATCCTGGGTGCGGAAGATGCGGTGATTTCCGATGCGCTCAATCATGCATCGATCATCGACGGAATCCGGCTATGCAAGGCGCAACGCCACCGTTACCCCAATAGTGACATGGAAGCCCTGGAAAAAATCTTGCAGTCAACCCAGGATTGCCGCACCCGGCTGATCGCCACTGATGGCGCATTCAGCATGGACGGCACCATCGCGAAAATCGATAAAATTACTGCACTGGCCGAGCGTTATGACGCCTTGTTAATGGTGGATGACAGCCACGCTACCGGCTTCCTGGGCCCTACCGGCAGGGGTTCGGCGGAATACCACGGCGTAATGGACAAGGTGGATGTATATACTTCCACCCTGGGCAAGGCACTGGGAGGTGGATCGGGTGGCTTCACCACCGGACGCCAGGAAATCATCGACCTGCTGCGTCAGCGATCCCGCCCCTACCTTTTTTCTAACACCCTGCCCCCGGCCCTGGTCGCAGCGTCAATCTGTGTGTTCGAAAAACTTTCCGCAAGCACCGAACTGCGCGACCGGCTCGAAGAAAACACACGTTATTTCCGCGCAGCCATGAGCGCCGCAGGTTTTGACATCAAACCCGG
>JADFKH010000041.1 GCA_022565025.1 Pseudomonadota bacterium | reverse complement strand
ACGGTTCCGCTGGGCCGTTACCGCATCCCACCGGCGGAGTTGCGCGAAATGCTGCCGCAGCAGTTAATGATGTTGCAGGTCGCAAGCGCAGCGCTGGACGATGCCGGCCTCGGCGAGGCCGAATCCGCCGTTCGACTTTCTACCGGTGTCTATATCGGCATCGGCCTGGACCTCAATACCACCAACTTTCATTTTCGCTGGTCCTTGCTCAATCGCGCCAGGGACTGGAACGATCAACTCGGTCTGAACTTGTCAGGCGCTGATTTGGAATCCTGGACAGGTGAGTTGCGCGCGGCTGCCGGGCCACCTTTGAACGCCAACCGCACCATGGGCGCTCTGGGAGGTATTGTGGCCAGCCGGATTGCGCGCGCCTTTCACATGGGTGGGCCCAGCTTTACCGTCTCAGGTGAAGAGGCCTCCGGCCTGCGCGCGCTGGAAGCTGGTGTACGCGCCCTGCAAAGGGGTGAAATCGAAACCGCAGTGGTCGGTGCAGTCGACCTGGCTGGTGATGTGCGCGCCACCCTGGGACAGATCGAAGATCGGCCGCCGAGCGGTGACATGCCGATCGGCGAAGGCGCCACCGCATTGGTGTTGAAACGGCAGCACGATGCAGTCCGCGATGGTAACCGGATCTACGCTTTAATCGAAGGTCTGGGAGCCGCGACTGAAGGGGGGGTGGAGCAGTTATTACCCTCTCAGGATGCCTACCAGATCTCGTTTCAACGAGCCTGTGACGATGCTTCGGTAACGCCTAACAGCATCGGACTAATCGAGCGTCATGGCAGTGGTATTGCCGCTGATGAGGCAATGGAGACCCAGGCCCTGACTGCACTGCTGACGACCGGCAAACGGACCCTGAACTGCGCCCAGGCCAGCATCAAATCCTGCATCGGCCATTGTGGCGCCGCTGGCGGTCTGGCATCGGTGGCGCGGGCCAGCTTGAGTCTGTATCATCAGACCCTGCCGCCCCTAGGTGCAGCAGACCAAGCAAAATATTGGTTGCACAACCAGGCGGAAAATCCGCGCCGCGCCGCGGTGGCTTCTTTCAGTATCGATGGCAACTGCCTGCACGCTATCCTGGGCGCCGCCAACCAGCAGACAAGCGCCCAACCCAGCGCAGTACACAGCACTTTACCCGCAGCCTTGTTTACTCTGGCTGCTGCGTCTGATGAGGAACTGCTCGCACAATTGCAGCAACTTAAGTCCAGGCTCCAGCCGGCTCATGACATCCACCACTTGGCCCATGATTGGTGGCAATCGCGTGCGGACAAGGCGGCCTCTTGCTCGCATCTGAGCCTGCTCGCAAACGATGCATCGGCGCTGGCAAAACAAATCGATCTAGTCAGGCAGGCAGTGTTGGACCAGCGTTCCATTGCCGCCAGTGGGGTTTTCTACTCCGCGGAGCCCATCGGCAAAAAAGGAAAAATCGCCTTCGTTTATCCAGGGTCAGGCAATCATTTTCACCCCATGGGCCGTGAACTTGCCGTGCAGTGGCCAGCGGTACTGGACCGCCTGAACCAGGAGAACGATTCACTCGGCAGCCAATTTGCCGATGGCCGCTTCTGGCAGGACAGCCCAGCCACTGATCTTGATTACCAGGCAGTGATTTTCGGGCACGTGTGGATCGGCAGTCTGGTCAGCGACGTGGTGGCCCAGTTCGGACTGCAGCCAAACGCAGTCATCGGTTACAGTCTGGGCGAGACGACCGGACTTTTTTCTACCCGTACCTGGACCGACCGGGACGAGATGTTGCGCCGGATGCGGGCCACAGATCTGTTCACCCGGCAACTGGCTGGCCCGTGCACGGCAGTACGGGAAAGCTGGGGTTTGGAAGAGGATGATCCAGTCGATTGGCTGGTCGGCATGGTGGGGCGCTCGGCCGAGGTCGTGCGCACAGCCCTTGAGGGCAAAGAACGAGTTTACCTGCTGATCGTCAACACCCCGCAAGAGTGCGTCATTGGCGGCGATCGCGGGGTCGTATTGGCTTTGGCAATGGAACTCAACTGCGTTTTCCATCCCATCCAAGGGGTCACAACGGTCCACTGTGAAGTAGCTAAGCCGGTGCAAAAAACCTATCGCGACCTGCATCTGTTCGAGACCACACCACCCGAGGGTGTGTCTTTTTATAGCGGTGCATGGGGCCGGTCCTACGCGGTTGATAGCGCCAGCTGTGCCGATTCAATCCTGCAACAGGCGTTGCAGTGCTTTGATTACACTAAAGTGATCGAGACGGCGTACGCGGACGGCGTGCGAATTTTTATCGAGATGGGGCCCGGCGCTTCGTGCACCCGCATGATCGACCAAATTCTTGGCCAGCGTGCGCACCTGGCAAAGGCAATCTGCGTCCCCTCGCAAGATGATGTCTTGAACGTGATTGAATTGCTGGCGCGCTTGCACGCCGAAGGTCTGGTGCTGGATCTGGCGCCACTTTTCAACCAGCAGCCGGCGCGATCACAGAGCATTGAGGCTGGTGCACAAATTGTGGTCACCACCGGCGGTCAACCGTTCGAGATCCCACCACCGCCGTTAATTGCCAGGCCCAGGGAAGACAACACTGTCGTCGTGCTGGATCCAACCCAGGCGGTAGTAGCGGTACCAGCCGCTTTGGTGACAACGAAACACCCTGCAGCAGACCTTGTCACGGCTCTGATCGACCAGATTCAGGCCACCGAAAGGGCCAAAGCGGCCACCCATGAAACTTTTCTGCAGGTTTCCAACGGCCTGACTGAGACCCTGGCCCATGCGCTGGGCATGCAAATGAGCCTGCTGCAATCAGGCGCTGTGCCGGTAACGATGCCGGTCAATGATGAGCTAAATGATGAGCTATTGGCGCCAACACCAGTCGCCTTCGACCGGAATCAGTGCATGGAATTTGCCATTGGCTCGATTGGCAAGGTTCTGGGGGCCGGGTTTGCCGATGTGGACCGCCATCCGAGCCGTGTACGGCTGCCTGACGAACCGCTGATGCTGGTTGATCGCATTCTGAAAGTTGAAGGTGACCGCGACAGCATGGGACCGGGTCGAGTGACCACAGAACACGATGTGCTGCCCGGCGCCTGGTATCTCGATGGCGGCCGAATCCCAACCTGCATCGCGGTGGAAGCTGGCCAGGCTGACCTGTTTCTTGCGGCCTATCTGGGCATCGATCATCAAACCAAAGGGCAGGCGGTTTACCGCTTGCTGGATGCCAAGATCACTTTCCACGGCCCTCTGCCCAGGCCAGGTGATACCATCCGATACGACATTCACATCGATCATTTTTTCCGTCAGGACCAGACTTGGCTGTTTCGTTTCGGATTCGAAGGCACGGTCAATGGTCGACCGGTGCTGACCATGACCGAGGGCTGCGCCGGCTTTTTTTCTCAGGCCGAACTCAATGCAGGCAGAGGCATTGTGGAGAACTCGTTGGAACGTCGCCCCATGCCGGGCAAGATGCCCGAAGACTGGCTGGCCCTGGCGCCGATGCAAAAAGAATCCTACCACGATGAACAGATCACGGCGCTCGCTGCCGGCGACCTGCAAGCCTGTTTCGGTCCTGCCTTTGCAGATCTCGGGTTGAATAATGCGGTCGGCTTGCCCGCTGGCCGCATGAAGTTGGTACACCGAATTCTCGAACTGGATCCAAACGGCGGGCGCTTTGGCATCGGGCAGATTACCAGCGAGGCCGATATTCAGCCGGACGACTGGTTTCTGACCTGTCATTTCTCTGATGACCAGGTGATGCCAGGCACCCTGATGTACGAGTGTTGCCTGCACACACTGCGCGTTTACCTGTTGCGTATGGGCTGGATCGGGAATGTCGGCGAAATGGTATACGAACCGGTCCGGGGTGAGATCAGCCAGCTAAAATGTCGCGGCCAGGTGCTGGCCAGCACCCAACGTGTTCAATACCAGATCACGCTCAAGGAAATCGGCTATCAGGATGATGGCACGCCGTTCGTGCTGGCCAATGCTCTAATTTCTGCCGATGGGCACGCCATTGTGCAGATAGACAACATGGCGGTGCAGCTGAGCGGGCTCAATCGGGCGGGACTGGAATCACTGTGGGCCGGTCGGATCAAAGGCGACGACCCCATGGACGGGGAAGGTAGAGCGATGCCTGGAGCCAAAGCCGAGGTATCTGGCGAGCCGTTGTTCGGTTTTGATTCAATTTATGCGTTCGCCTGTGGCAAACCTTCCGAGGCCTTTGGCGAGCGCTACCGGATTTTTGATCACCAGCGGGTCATCGCACGACTGCCCGGCCCGCCCTACCAGTTTATGGATCGCATCGTTGCCATCGACAACTGTGAGCAGTGGGTGCTGGCCGCCGGTGGCGAAGTCGTAGCTGAATATGATGTCCCTGCCGATGCCTGGTATTTCGCCCAGGATCGCCAGCAACGCATGCCCTTTGCCATATTGCTGGAAGTCGCACTACAACCCTGTGGTTGGTTGGCAGCCTATCTGGGCTCGGCTCTAACCAGCAACATAGACCTGTCGTTCCGCAATCTGGGTGGCATTGGCACACAGTTGATGGCCGTGACGCCAGCCACTGGCGCCTTGGCCACACGGATCAAGATCACCAACGTGTCACAGTCTGGCGGAATGATCATCCAGGACTACGATCTGGAAGTCAGTTGCGGTGCTGGTATTGTTTACCAGGGCGATACCACCTTCGGCTTTTTCTCCCAACAATCTCTGGCTGACCAGGTCGGAATCAGAGAGGTACAACCGTGGCAGGCCAGCGAGCAGGAGCAGGCTCGCGGCCTATCCTTTTCCTATCCACAACTTGCACCCTACCCCGACCAGATGATGCGCATGGTCCATGCGGTTGAGTTGTTTGATCCTGAAGGTGGCAAACACGAACTTGGATTCATTCGTGGTACGGCCAAGGTCGACCCTGAAGCCTGGTTCTTCAAGGCGCATTTTTATCAGGATCCGGTTTGGCCGGGATCACTGGGGCTTGAATCCTTGATCCAATTGCTCAAGGTAGTGGCGCTGGATCGCTGGCAAGACCGTGTCGAAGACAAGAAAGTTGTTTTCGAGGTGATGGCGCTGGGCCATGAGCACAGCTGGATCTATCGTGGGCAGATCATCCCGGCAAATCGGCAAGTGACCGTTGAGGCAACAATTTTGGCTTTCGATGACAACACTATGACGCTGCAGGCCGAAGGCTACCTGAGCGTAGACGGAAGAATTATCTATCAGATGAACAATTTTGCACTTAAGATGGGCCACTGAGATGAGATATTCCCGCGTACAAATGGAGTCCATCGGCTACCAACTAGCCCCAGTGGTGGTGACTTCCGACGAACTCGAAGAACGGCTGTCACCATTGTATGACACCCTGCACATCGCTCCTGGACAATTGGAAGCGTTGACGGGCATCTCCGAGCGACGCTGGTGGGAAGAAGGACATTTGCTCTCCGATGGCGCCGCCAACGCGGCGCGCCGGGCCATGCAGCAATCCAACGTCGAGCCCAAGGATATTGAGGCGCTGGTGTACACGGGTGTGTGCCGGGAAAATTTTGAGCCCGCAACAGCCTGCGCAGTCGCGGCACAACTGAGCATCAGCACCGATGCGAATGTCTACGATATTTCCAACGCCTGCCTGGGCGTTCTCAACGGCATCATCGATATCGCCAACCGCATCGAACTTAAGCAGATCCGCGCCGGCATGGTGGTGTCCTGCGAAACCTCACGCGAGATCGTGGAAATCGTCATTGAGCGTATGCTCAAGGACCAGTCGATGGACACCTTCACCCACTCCCTGGCGACCCTGACCGGTGGCTCGGGAGCGGTAGCGGTGCTGCTGACGGACGGCTCCTTTGACAACCCCTACACCCATCGCTTACGCGGAGCGGTGACCAAGGCAGCGCCCGAGCACCACCGACTGTGTCGCTGGGGAATCACCCTGACACCGGTAGCCCTGGGTGAGTTGATGTTCTCGCCCGACAGGCTGCTCAATGCCATTGACCAGGTGATGGAGCCCGATGCCCTCGCCACAGCCATGCACGAATTGATGACGCATGAAAAGTTGCCACCGGCGCTGTTAAACATCATGCCATCGGAAAAGTTGCCGGCGGCACTGACCCAATTCATGTCGACCGATTCGGTGGCGGTACTCAAGTATGGCGCCAAGCTAGGCGTACGCACCTGGGGTTCGTTTTTGACCAAGATGGGCTGGGCCCGCGACCAAGTCGACAAGGTGATCTGTCACCAGGTTGGTGCAGGCCACCGCGCCACCATCCTGAAGGAACTGGGCATCGACCCCAACAAGGATTTCAGCACCTTCAAGCACCTGGGCAATATCGGCACGGTTTCGGTGCCGCTGACAGCAGCAATCGCTGAACAACGCCAATTCCTCAAGCCTGGCGACCGGGTCAGTTTTCTCGGTATCGGCAGTGGTCTTAACTGCCTGATGCTGGGCTGGGAATGGTAAAAAATTCGAGCGCCTGGCTCACCACACCCGCAAGTCTTGAAATTTCCAGCATGACCATTGATGTATGGCGATGCCCGCTGGATCTGGCGGCCGATCAAAGCGATAAATTCAACAAGTGCCTTTCAGAGCAAGAACGACATAGGGCAAAACAGTTTCGCTTCGGCGGCAAACGTTATCAGTTTGTCACCACCCGCGCCCGCCTGAGACAGTGCCTGTCGCTCGCAACCGGCATCCGGGCAAGCGAGATCGAGATAGAAGTTAGCGCCTCCGGAAAACCGTTTCTGGCCGGCAAGGCCCACTCTTCGGACGTTCAATTCAACGTTTCTCACACCGATGGTCTGGCATTGATTGCCATCACCCGGGGACAGGCTATCGGCATTGACGTCGAATCACTGGAACAAAGCGTTCAACATACTCGTCTGGCAGAGAACTATTTCTCGGCCAAAGAAAAAAACACTATTGCTGCGCTACCCAGTGAGCAAGTGCCCGCATCTTTTTTTGCCTGCTGGACCCGCAAGGAAGCCGTGCTCAAGGCCATCGGAACCGGCATTGTCCATGGTTTGGATTCGTTTGATGTAGCGACCGAGCCGCAGATCACCCACTGCCAAACCGAACTTCATTCAGAAGATGGCTCAGTCGACACCTGGTGCGTTGAAACGCTACCTTGCGGAGCAGAATTTTTGGGCGCGTTGGCTTACCAGAAGCAACCCGTCGAGATCCGATACTGGTATTAAATGTTGACTACTCGGTGCCAGTGTTGCGTCTTCCCCTATTTTAAATCAAATGGTCTGAGCCCGGGAAAGGAATTTTGTTGCCAAATCTCTCTCTAATAAGGAATAATTCACAACCTTTGGAAATTTTAGGCTGAGCCAGGAGTGATGGTGGACTCACCGTTGCGTTTCAAACCATGGATCGTTCTCTTGATTGCGACCGTTCTGCTTGCGGCGTGCGCAGGTACGGCACGCGGACTGAAGACTTCCGTCTACCAGAACGAGGAAAATATTTCGGTGGTTGACTACAGTCTGTCCAAGGCGGACGCGATGGTCGTGATTCGTTACCCGGCCATCATTCATGCCGATGCCGAGCAATCCTATTTCCATGCTTTTTCGATCAACGCCATCGGGGGTGAGGTACCGCCTGCCAATCGCACCAAAAAGGCAACCACCCGAATAGCGCAATCAGTCATCGCCAAGTCCAATTATTACGTGATGACTTTGTATCGCGAATTACAGAAGGAACTGCCGCCGGATACGGTTCTGCTGTCGCCGCACATCATCATGTGGGACCGGGAAAAGGGTATCTACAGCCGGCCCATACTGGCGACAGAGCAGATTCCCAGTGTTGTTACCGTTGATTTCAACGTCTATTCCTATCCGGATACGGAAGAGATGATGGAATCACCGCCGGTAACATTCGGTGACCTGGTGACGCCCTTGTTCGTGGTGCACAGCAATCGGTGGGTGAGGCCTCCTACCCATGGACTGTGGCTCTCCAGCGAACCCCTGGTACAGGCCGCCTGGCAGCAATCTTCCACGCAGGCCCGTAAAGAGGTCGAAAGCAAAGTGGATCAAACCGGGGCCGTTTATCAAAGGCCGCTGGATTTCATTGCCTTTCTGAATACCCGGTCCAGGGACCGGCAGAACCTTCCGCTCAAAAGCGTGGGAGGCGCCCATCGTGACATCATCGCGGTGGAAGATTATCCCGTTGAGAAAATCAAGATGGACGGTGTGCTGCTCGAAAACCTGAGCAATGACTGGACGCAGGACCCGTTTGCAGAAAGTTTTGTGAAAGGCGCTGCGAACCGGGTCAAGCAAACGCTCAATTGGGTGAATCATGACCGGGCAACCTTTTTTGCCCGACAGAATGCACTGGCAAGATTTGACCCTGAACTGGCCATCGCTTTCTTCGCGCAATCCGGCGGTGAAAGTGTGCGTACACGCCTTCAACTGGCCGAAGCACTGATCGAAGCCGAGAGGAAATTCCTGGCGTCCCAATCTCTCGGTCTTTATGAGGGCGCTTATGCGGGCGACTACGGCACCAAGATGCGCCAGATGATCGAGGGTGAATACAAACTGCTTGAAAAGCGGCGATCCGAAGCCCGGAAGCAAAATGTCACTGCGGCTGTGGCTGCGCTGGCCCTGATAGGCTCGGTTTACGGTGCAACGGCTTCCGGTGCGGCGGGTGCCGCATTCATGCAGAATTTTGCCGGTGTATTCATGCTGGGTTCCCTGTGGGCCATGAGTTCGACCTTCAAGACGCAAGCGAAATCTGCCGAGATGTCGGAGCATTTCCTGAGCTTGATCGCACCGGCACTGGAGCGGCAAATTTCAGTGCAGATGGAGTGGCTGGAATCCAAAGAGAAGATTACCGCCATCGGTTTTGCGGAGTTCAGGAACAAGACCCTGTCACTCTACCAAGCGAGAGTCAGGGCCCTGCAAACCGATGTCACCGACCGTTGCGTTTTCAAACACCCGTCCTTCAGCGAGACCGGACGATGGTATGGAAGCTGTAAAGGCGGGCTGGCCGCAGAGCGTGGTTACGGAGTGGTAAAGGACGGTTCGGGCAGCTACGTGGAGTATCTCGGAACAGCACAAGAGGGTATGGCTTCGGGGACGGGCGGGATGATCGTCCGGGCGGCAAATAGAATTGGCGCCACCTATTACGAGGGAAACTTCAGCAGTGGTTTGCCCGATGGGACCGTGAAGATAGAGGAGCCTGGCCGCAAGTCAAGAGTCAGGGAATTCAGAGCCGGTCTCGATGTCGGAAAAGGGAATACCAGCGAATTGCAAGCACTGGTGTTCTGAGAATTCTGCGAGCAGACGAATGAAAAACACTTTTACAACCGGGTTCATGGTAATCGGCCTGTTAGTCGCCTGGCCATCAGTGGCCACGGTGAGCGTCGATCCGGAATCCATTGCCGAGTTGCCCCCGGGTGAGAAATTTCGCCAATTGAGCTTGCTGCTGCTGGTATCCGGTGGAGTAGAGCCCGGTTTACTGGAGTTGGTTCATGTTGCGGATAAAAATAGCAATCATGAGGTTGATTCCGGATCAGCCGGTTTCACTTTTCGCTTGGATGATTTCCAGACACCATTGGCACGGATTGTAGACCCCGAAGCCATGCTGGCCAGCGCTGCGCAGATGTTTGTTTATGCCCGTGATAACAGTCAGGAAATCCAGCTCGAACTGGCGACAATAACCCAGGCCAATCCCATTCTTATCAGTATGGAGGATGTGAACGAAATCGCTGAGGACGCAATCATCATTCGCAACGCCATAGCGGACGCCATCGAGTATGCGCAGGTGGCGCAACAAGCGCAGGCTTTGGTGCAACTGCAGGTATTTCGAAACCAGACAGTCCATCTGAGAAACATGATGGAATTCAATATATTCCAGGAGAAGCTGGTCAGGATTACCGACCAGGCCATCATCGATCTGGGTGGCCGGCTGGATGCCTACCAACGCATGTTCGATGACGAAATTGATGCGGAACTGGTCCAGCGGCGGATTGATGCAGCGCAAATCATGAATGCCCAAACGGGTACGGGCTTTGATGATGAGGCCAGGTTGCGCAACAATGAAATTCTGATGATGCTGATCCTGTTGGAAAGCCAGGTTCAATGAGGTGTAATAGTCGACATCCGGCCTGACAGACAATGTCAGATTTCATTAAATCCTATAGCTGCTTTGTGACCAATAGGGTTCTGTTAGGAATCAACAGCTTCAACTGAAAATTTGCATCTAACTATTTGGACATTGGTTCTCATGCCAATCAACGGTGATTAGAGGAGTAACCCATGAATAGCCTGCCAAAAATTAGTGAATTTATGGATCAAGTGGTACCCACCCTCGGACCTGATATGCAGATTATGAAAGCAGTCGATTACCTGCTGCGTCATAGGGTGACTGGAGCTCCCGTGGTCGACTCTAATGGGAGGCTGCTGGGGATCATCACTGAAACGGACCTGCTCAAGCTCCTGACCCAAGGCATCCAGGGCCATTCTCCTAATGAGGCAACGGTGGCAGATTACATGAGCACCGATGTGGTGACCGTACCTCAAACAGCAGATATCTACTACGTTGCAGGCATATTTCTCAATAACAATTTCAGGCGCCTCCCCGTAGTCGAAGATGGCAAAATCGTCGGAGCCATTACCCGCTATGATCTTCTTCGGGTTGTTCAGACGCTTTCGGCAATGCCTTGGTTACAAGGTCAATAAGGTTTCCCGGATTGGGAGTTTTTCAACAGAATGTGGGCAGAAGCGGAACGGCGCCTTTTGTTTATGCGTATAGGCGCTTGCGACCCAAACCGGACATCCATATAATCCGCGAATTGGCACAATTTCGGGGTTTGAGGGCCGGCTGTGGACTTCGATAAAACAAATCAGTGGTTGATGCTCCGCGCAATTATCGGTGTCGTTGCTTCTGCAGCGAAAAAAATATAGTGGGAATCAAGCTGCCCATAAGAATGACTCTTTGGGTCTTCCTGCTCCTGTGGATCGATCATACTGCCGCCGAGACGGCCAAAGGCAGAGTATTTGACGACCGCAATCGCAATGGTTTCTATGATAAGGGCGAGACCGGAGTTTCCGGAGTGGCTGTTTCCAACGGAGAGGCGGTTGTGCTAACTGATGATTCCGGGAGTTATGAGCTTGAGATCGAATCCGGTGAGGTCCTCTTTTTCTCGAAGCCTCGCGGATTTGAACTCCCGCTGAGCAAAGATAACATCCCGCGCTTTTATTACTCACATTTTCCTGACGGAACCACATCGGACCTCGAATACGAATACGGCGGAATGGAGCCCACTGGGGTGCTGCCGGGGCAGATCGACTTCCCTCTATACCAGACCTCCGAATCGGAGGCCTTCAAAGTCATTTGGACGTCTGATCCACAGGTAAGCAGTCATGAGGAACTGGATTTCGTACGTGACGACGTAGTCGCTGAATTGGTTGGTGTGGAAGCGGCGTTCGGTGTGACAACCGGCGACATCATGTACGACGATCTCTCACTGTACTCGCGTTATGCTTCGATCTTCGGCCAGATAGGCGTGCCATGGTTCAACCTGCCTGGCAATCACGACGTCGACTATCAGGCTCCGACAGACAATCGTACCTTGGACACATTCACCCGACACTTTGGTCCTCCGTATTATTCGTTCAATTGGGGCAATGTGCATTTCGTCATGTTGGACAATATCTATTACACATGGCCGAATCCTGAGAGGCCGGTTGGATATGGAGGCTACGAGGCGCGTCTTGACGACCGACAGTTGGCATGGCTTGCGAATGATCTAGCTGTGGTCCCGACTGACACTCTGATCGTATTAGGCATGCATAGCCCATTCCTAGACGTCAACAGTCCGGATCGCGTCAAATCCAATCTTCAAAACCTGCCTGACGTTTTGGATCTGCTAATGCGATTTGAAAACATTGTCGCTGTGGCAGGGCATCTGCACACAACCGAGCATTACTATTTCACTCCAAAGGACGGTTGGCACGGCAAAGGGACATTCCATCAACATACGATTGCGACCGTGTCCGGAAGTTGGTGGATGGGGCCTAAGGATGACCGGGGAATACCGTATACCGTGCAAATGGATGGCACGCCGAACGGCTACCACGTCATGACCGTAGATGGCACCAACTTTTCGATGCGTTATAAGGCGGCAAGCTTTCCCGACGATTATCAGATGCGGATCATGATACAAACCGCACCGGGGAATCACTTCGTATCCGAAGTTCAGTCGTCGCAGCTGGAGTCCAGCCACGTGCTGATAAACGTATTCGACGGCGGCCCGAACACCATCGTTGAGTTTCAGGTGGACGATGAAAAGTACGTTGGTACCGAACGGACAGTAAGGAGAGAGCCGTTTGCTCAAAACAGTTACGACAAAAATGAATACCCACCCATGTTCGAAACCCTATCGAATCACCTTTGGACTGCGCGCCTTCCAGATAATTTGACTCCGGGGACTCACGTTTTGACTGTACGGGCGACGGATGAGTACGGCCAGGCGCACGTTGGCACAAAGATATTTGAGGTTCAGTAATCCGTGACTAGCGATAGGCCCGATTTTGGCGGTTTGTTGCTACCGTGGGTCGGAATCGTCTTCCGGCTCTGCCATACCTTCCAGCTTGTCCAGGTCCTTGATTGCAATGGTGCCGGGGATGATGAATGCAGATTCTGACGGCTGTTGGGAATCCTGACTGCTTTGCTGCGATGTCGTGGCCCCGTCTTCGGCGCTGCTGGAATCCTGTCCTTGTTTCGCTCTCAGGAAGTCCAGTGCGCTCTCGGATACACCTGCGGTGCTGATTTCATCAGTATCATCGTTCTGCTGGGACTGGTAGGGCTCATAGGAGCTCGCTGAGCTGGAGCTTCTGCGCTGGGAACCTTGTTGTCCCTCTTTACCTTGAGATTCGCCCTCGCCACCTTGACTTTCCCCCTGCTGCTCCCCTTCACCTTCAGATTCACCTTGTGACTGGCCCTGACCACCTTGTTCCTGGCCCGGTTGGCCGCTGGGGCTGGCAGCCTGCTGGGAGTCACTGCCGGGCATTAAGGGCCGGTTGGCCTCGAAAGCTCTTGCCTCCCGTTGATGGTATTTCTCCATCTGCTCGGCCCAGGCCTCTTGTTCGCGCTCACGCAAACCGGGATCCTCTTGTGCCGCGTCACTGGGCTCATAGGGATATTCTCTCAATGCGTCAAAGGGTTCCCATTGCCCACTTTCGATAATGATGTCCATTAGCTGGTCCCTGATGTTGTTCCGTGACTCTTTCGGTAGTTTATCTATTTTTTCCTGCCCGGCCTGCGAGGTGTAGGTGGTGTTGGAAAAGGTAACCCGGTCACGCGTACCTTCCAGTTCCATGCGTCTGCGATGGGCGTCTTCACTGGCCTCGGTGCGTTCGCTGGTGCTGCCCTGATCATCCGGTATCGCGTTGTCCTGAGCCTGGACCACTCCGATGTAAAGGGTTGCACCAGTCACAAGCAGGATAATGCTGTTCATCATGTGAATCATGAGATTATTATGACAGCTCAAGCTGAATCGTTGCTGAAACCAGCCAGCCCGCATATTGCATGGGTTGCCGGAATTCACAGCTAGCCATCCACCTTTCGCACTACCCGGAAACCGGTGAAGTCATTGCGGTCGCCGGTCTTCAGGTTGAATCGCGCCGGCAGTCTGATTTCTTTGGTCCCGGTGAACCACGAACCACCGCGGGTCATCCGTGAACTGCAAATTCCCCGGCCCCAGGCGCTGCCGTCCGCGGGTCCGTCCAGGTAAGAAAGATTCATGCAATCCAGTGTCCATTCGGCCACGTTGCCGACGACGTCATAAACACCAAAATCATTGATTTTGAATGAGCCCACGGGCAGGGTTTCCATGACCGCACCGTCTTCGCAGGACGCGTGTTGCCAGCGGAAACCAGTCTCAAAGCCGGCAATGTTGCCGAATTCGCAGGCGCGCTCTGGATCTCCACCGGTCCAGTCACTTTCTTCGCCGGCCCTTGCGAAATACTCCCATTCGCTTTCACTCGGCAGCGAATAGGATTGCCCGGTCTTTTTGCTGAGCCAGGAAACATACTCCTGGGCATCGTTCCAGGACACCATGATCACTGGCCGGGAGCCTCTCCCCCAGCCATTATCCCGCGGGCTGGTGGTGCACTCTCCATCGGCCACACAAAAATCCCATTGCTGCATCGTAACTTCAAAGACACCGACTGCGAACGGTTCAGCGATGGTAACCATTCTCCGGGGTTTTTCTTTGTTCAGCGCCAGCGGTTCGGATTCTTCCGATCCTTGCCAGAAGGTACCTGCAGGTACCACCACCATGGCCGGGCAGTCCGCACAGTCCCGGAACGTTTTGCCGGGCCGCAGCGTGAGTCGGTCTATGACCTCCAATGCCGTGGCGACTTTGCTGCCGCTCGGGAAGGCCTTGATGTATGTTTGGTAGGCTTCGATGGAGTTCAGCTTGGTGGCTGACTCAAAGGCGAGGACATCGTTAATCTCGTCACTCAGGCGCCGGCGGAGGACGTGACCCTCTTCGACATGCAGCCCTCCAGGCCAGTTAGACAGGTACTTATCCATAGCCCCGATGGTCCTTGCTGCCCGGGCAGAATTCCACGCCAAGTCATCCTGGCGGTCCTGTTCCTGGTTTCGCCGCTCTGCCTCCGCCCTGGCGAATGCAAATTCTTTTTGCGCAATTCTGGCATCGGTCACGTGCAGTCCGCCGGGGAATTGCTCCACGTAGGCCTCGATAGCGGATTCCACCCCCGTCGCTTTGGCCGCGTGCCAGGCTTTCTCGTCCAATACGCCCAGCAGAGCCCTGATCTGGGCCGCATGGAAGGATTGCGGGAAATCCCGCAGGAATAACTGGTAGGCATAAGCAGTATCAACCTCCAGTGCGGCCTGCCAGCGAGTTCGCTCTTGCAGGAAGGTGTCGGCGTCTTGAGCCAGCGCGGATTCAGCAGATTGGCCCCCTTTCCCGGCTGCGTCACCGGTACCGCCGCCGGTGAGCAGGTAAATGGCTGCGCTGGTAATGACCACCAGAAACAGACCCAGCAGGATGATCGGAAGCCATTCTCTTCCTTCGGGCTCTATATCGGTAGGGAATCCGGCATTCGCGGATACCTGGCTCAGCTTACTTTTGTCGAATAAGGCACGCCACAGATGCACACTTTGCGGGCGTGACTTGGGGTTCACCACCAGGCCCTGGTTGATGGCATCCAGTAGCCCATCAAATTCTCGTTCGGAAACCAGGCTGGCGAGTGGCTGCAAAGGGTCTGGGTCTCCTTGTGCAAGAGTCCGCTGACGTTGAGCGGCCGCCACCGGGACCTGGCCGGTGATGGACCGGTACAGGGTCGCCGCCAGGCCGTAAATATCCGTCCACGGGCCGATGTGGCCGCGGTCATCCGATTGCTCGGCGCCTGCGTAGCCTTCACTGCCCAGTTTCCGGTGTATGGACGGCCCGCTAACCAGTCGCTGCCCTGCTGCACCGAAATCCAGCAGGATGGGCGAACCGTTGTCGGTGATGTAAATATTGGCCGGCTTGATGTCCTGGTGGATCACACCCTGGTGGTGGATGTATTCAAGCGCGTCCAACAGCGGCAGTATGAGTGCCATGGCTTCGGCGGCCGTCAGCGTGCCGCTTCGCCGCAGTAGCGTGTGCAGCGCCTCACCCCGGTAATAAGGCATGAGCAGGTAGGCAGTACCGTTGGCTTCGAAACACCTGAACACCGTAACGATGTTCGGATGGTCCAGCGGCGCTACGGTACGCCCCTCGGTGAGAAAATAGCCCAAACCCGCGGTGAACAATGCCGCCGAGGCTTCACTGGCAGCTTGCAGGCTGCCATCTTGCCGGCGGATGGCATGTTCACGGGGCAGGTACTCCTTGAGCGCAAACGACTTTGCCAGCACCTCGTCGGTTACGAGATAGGTGATGCCGAACGCACCTTGTCCCAGCACCCGGTCGATGCGCAGTTTGTCGACGACAGAACCGGGCGCCAGGGCCAGGGCTTGCGAATCACCGGTCATGTCTGTTTCGCCGGGATGATGTTGTAGCTGAAGCGGGCATTGCCCAGAATGATGATGTCGCCCGGCTCAATGAACATGGTTTCGCCTTCAAGGCAGGGAATACCGTTGATCGAGGTGCCATTGCTCGATCCCAGGTCGGTAATCGTCAGCATCTCACGGGTCCCGTTCAGACTTACGTGCTGTCTGCTGATTGCGGAGCTATCGATATTGATATCCGCGTTCCCCCGGCCGATTACGAGGTTGATTGCGTTGCGGCTGACTTTGCAGCTGTGCCTGAATTCCGTCCCGTCAGACAGGATTCCTTCGATCACCAGCAGGCTGTCCAGTCCCGGGACTGGATAGGCCGGTTCTTCATCGCCCTCTGGTGCTAGCGCAGATGAAGGTTGACCGGCCTGTGCTTGTGCATTCAAGCTTCTGTTGTTGCGGATCCGGTGCAGAATAAAGGCGGAAACCAGCAAGAAAATAGATGCCAACAACCAGACCCAGGCCGGCAAACCACTGTCTTCATCTGCATCTTCATTATCATCCTTGGCCTCGGCTTCGGTCTCTTCGTGCATGT
>JADFKH010000225.1 GCA_022565025.1 Pseudomonadota bacterium | reverse complement strand
ACAAGCCGATCTTCGCACCAAACTTTTAGAGAATCAGGATCATTCATTTGTCGCGTTTCGAATGCGCGTCAGATTTGACGGGACGGACAACCACTTCCAATCCAAGTATTTTCAGGGCCTTTAATACCTTACCGATTTCTGCCGTTGGTTTGCCTCGCTCAAATTCAGACAGAAATCGTATACTTAGATTACTTAGTCCTGAAAGCGTATTCAGGGTCAGATGCTTGTTCTTGCGATGCGCGCGCGCCAAGCTTCCCAAGTCTGTTGCTGTCCGTGTCCGCCCATATTGTGGTTTATATTTGCTCATCTACCCAGCTAAAATTGTATCGTTCGATACAAATTATCAGTTTGAAGCTAGCAAATCAATAAAAATGTACCGAGCGTGATTATTTATCTAATTGTCAGTACATAGAAGTCCAATATATCCCGTACGGTAAACGGGAGTTCACCGGGGTCAGTTAATCCCCGGCCAGTTCGATTTTGGTGACGTGCTGGAAGCCGCGGGGGAGTTTACGGCCGCGGTGAGCGCGCTCGCCTTTGAAATGCTCGATATCCTTCGCAGCCATGCGCAGGTAGCGCTGGCCGGCCCAGACCAGGATTTCTTCTTTTTCAGCCATCACGGTCAGGCCAACCATGAACTCCTCGCCGGCTTTGAGACGCTTGGTGGGGATGTTGATTAGCTTGTTGCCCTTGCCCTTGGCCAATTCCGGCACCTGTTGCAAGGGGAAGGCCAGCAGGTAGCCGTCGGACGTGACGCAGATGATGGTTTGGCTGCCAAGGGGCTTGCCGTCCTGCTTGATGATGGCGGGCATGACCGGGATCGCGCCGGCCCGAACCAAGAGCATGGCTTTGCCAGCCTTGACCCGGCTGTGCAGATTGTCGAGTTTGCTTACGAAGCCGTAGCCGAAGGAACTGGCCAGGACGATTTTCTGTTGGCTGTCGCCTGAGAGCGTATACACGAAGCTGGCGCCGTCCTGGATGTTGAAACGACTGCTCAGGGGCTCACCCAGGCTGCGTGCCGAGGGCAGGGTATGGGCGGGCAGGGAATAAGTTTTGCCGGTGGAGTCGAGAAAAATCGCTTGCTCGTTGCTGCGCCCGTGGCTGGAATGCTGGAATTCGTCCCCGGTACGGTAGTTCAGGCTGGTGGGGTCAATGTCATGTCCCTTGGCAGAGCGTACCCAGCCGGAGCGAGACAGCACGATCGTGACGGGCTCCGAGGGCAACAGATCTTCCTGCTTGAGCGCCTGCGCGGCACTTCGTTCCACCAAGATAGAGCGCCGGTCATCGCCGTAAAGTTCAGCATCCGCGATCAGTTCTTTCCTGATCAGGGTTTTCAGCCTCGCTTTCGAACCCAGTATTTTTTCCAATCCAGCGCGCTCATCCGCCAGTTCGTCCTGTTCATCCCGGATTTTCAATTCCACCAGCCTGGCCAGGTGGCGCAGCTTCAGGTCCAGAATCGCTTCAGCCTGGGTTCCGGTCAGCTCAAAGCGTTTCATCAATACCGGCTTTGGTTTGTCCTCGTTGCGGATGATGGTTATAACTTCATCGATATTGAGGTAGGCGACCAGCAGGCCTGCGAGGATGTGCAGGCGGTCCACGACCTGGTCCAGGCGGTTCTCGAGGCGCCGTGTGACCGTGTCCATGCGGAAAGTCAGCCACTGCTTAAGCAAGGATCGCAGGTCCAGAAGCTGTGGTTTACCGTTGATGCCGATCATGTTCATGTTGACGCGGTGGTTGCGCTCCAGGTCGGTGGTGGCAAACAAGTGGTTCATCAACTCATCGATATCCACCCGCATGGAGCGGGGAACGATCACCAGCCGCGTGGGGTTCTCGTGGTCCGACTCGTCCCGCAGGTCTTCGACCATGGGTAGTTTCTTGGCCTGCATTTGCTGCGCAATCTGCTCCAGGACCCTGGCCGGAGAGACATGGTGGGGCAGGGCCGTCACGATGATCTCGTCACCCTCCTTCTCCCACACAGCGCGCATCCTGATGGTTCCGTTGCCGCTGGCATAAAGTTTCAACAGGTCATCGCATGACGTGATGATTTCCGCATCGGTGGGGAAATCGGGTCCTTTGATGTGTTCACACAGCTCGGCAACCGTGGTTTTGGGATGGTCCAGCAAGCGGATGGTGGCGGCCACGACTTCTCTGAGGTTGTGCGGTGGAATGTCGGTGGACATGCCTACCGCGATGCCGGTGCTGCCGTTAAGCAAAACATTGGGCAGCCTTGCGGGCAGCATGTTGGGCTCTTGCAGTGTGCCGTCGAAATTGGGACTCCAGTCCACGGTCCCCATGCCCAGTTCGCTCAGCAGGGATTTGGTGTAAGCGGTCAGGCGTGACTCGGTATAGCGCATGGCTGCGAAGGATTTCGGATCGTCCGGGGAGCCGAAGTTGCCCTGCCCGTCAACCAGCGGATAGCGGAAAGCAAAGGGTTGCGCCATCAGCACCATCGCCTCGTAACAGGCTGCATCCCCGTGTGGATGGAATTTACCAATCACATCCCCCACGGTGCGAGCGGATTTCTTGTGTTTGGAAGTCGCGCTCAGGCCGAGCTCGCTCATTGCGTATATGATCCGGCGCTGTACTGGTTTCAAGCCATCTCCAAGATATGGAAGCGCACGGTCGAGGATTACGTACATCGAGTAATCGAGGTAGGCCTTCTCGGCGTAGTCTTTCAGCGGAATCTGTTCGTGGTCTGGGAAAGACGTGGTGATTTGGGTCATCAAACCGCCGCCAGGTTGCCTTTGTCTTCCAGCCAGGCCTTGCGGTCGGCAGCCCGTTTCTTGGCCAACAGCATGTCCATGAGTTGGCTTGTCGCCGAATAGTTTTCCACGGTGAGTTGCACCAATCGGCGGGTGTCCGGGTCGATGGTGCTTTCACGCAGCTGCAGCGGGTTCATTTCACCCAGTCCCTTGAAACGGGTTTCCGAGACTTTGCCGCGTTTTTTCTCGGCTGCGATGCGTTCATATATTCCTTTGCGTTCCTCATCGTCCAGCGCGTAAAACGTTTCCTTGCCTACATCGATCCGGTACAGAGGTGGCATGGCGACAAAAACATGGCCGGTTTCGACCAGTGCCGTGAAATGCTTCAGAAACAGGGCGGCCAGGAGCGTGGCGATGTGCAGGCCGTCCGAATCGGCATCGGCCAGGATGATAACCTTGCCGTAGCGCAGCCCGGAAATCTGGTTCGAACCGGGGTCCACGCCGATGGCAACGGAGATGTCGTGCACTTCGGTGTTGCTGAGAACGGAATCAGAATCCACTTCCCAGGTATTGAGGATCTTGCCCCTGAGCGGGAGAATGGCCTGGAATTCGCGTTTTCTGGCCTGTTTCGCCGAGCCGCCTGCTGAGTCGCCTTCCACCAGGAACAACTCGGTCCATGCAAGGTCCTGGGAAGTGCAGTCCGCCAGTTTTCCGGGCAGTGCCGGCCCCTGGGTGATTTTCTTGCGCACCACTTTGCGCGCTGACTTCATCCTCTTTTGTGCATTGGCAATGGCCAGTTGCGCAATGGCTTCCCCATCGCTGACGTTCTGGTTCAGCCACAGGCTGAAAGTATCCTTGATGATGCCGGAAACAAACGTTGCACAGGCCCTTGAAGACAATCGTTCCTTGGTTTGGCCACTGAACTGGGGGTCGGTCAACTTGAGCGACAGGATGAATCCGATCTTTTCCCAAATATCCTCGGGCGTTAGGCGCAGGCCGCGGGGCAGCAGATTGTGGTGTTCACAAAATTCGCGCAGAGCCTCCACCAGCCCGGTGCGAAATCCGTTGACATGCGTCCCGCCCTGGACGGTCGGAATCAGGTTGACGTAGCTTTCCTGTAACTGCCCGCCGTAAGGCAGCCAGCACAGCGCCCATTTGGCTTCGGACTCCGTGCCTTTCATTTCTCCACTGAAGGGTTCTGCGGGAAGGCAGTCGTAATCCTCCAGTTCATGCTTGAGGTAGTCAACCAGGCCATCGCGGTAACACCATTCCTCTTTTTCACCGGTTTTGTCGATGGTCAGGCTGACATTGAGACCGGGGCACAGCACGGCCTTGGCCCGCAACAGGTGACGCAGCCGTTGCAGCGAAAAATTGGCAGAGTCGAAATAGGACGGATCCGGCCAGAAACGAATCCGGGTACCCGTGTTGCGCTGGCCCACACTGCCGACTGCTTCCAGGTCCGTAGTCTTGTCCCCGTTGGCGAAGGACATGTAATGCTCCTGCCCGTCACGCTTAACCCAGACTTCCAGCTTGGCTGAAAGCGCGTTTACAACGGAAACAACCACGCCATGAAGGCCGCCGGCAAAACGATAGTTCTTTTCGGAAAACTTTGCGCCGGCATGACGCTCGGTCAGGA
>JADFKH010000224.1 GCA_022565025.1 Pseudomonadota bacterium | reverse complement strand
CTAACTAATAGCGCAGTAACCGCCACGCGTAGCGTGAGTGGTTACTCGGCCGTTGGACAGAACTGCAGGAAGGCATATGGGGATTGTAAGCTGATGGTATGCCGGATGCACGCGCGGTAGTGGGTGGGAGCGGAGCGTTTTGATGCCAGCATCGTGTCGGGCGTGGCGCCGCGCGGTCGGTTGGACGACGTGAAGCGGGCGTTCATCGGCCCTTTTTGGATTCAGGCCGAGAGCAAGCCTCGTCCGGTAGACGCTTCACTTCAGTTGGCTGAACAGGCGGGGTGGGTCGCGCGCCCGACGGGGGATGGTTTTGACGATCTTGAGTCGTCCAATCTTGCACCGAGGGCAACGATCGATGCAATGGCCGGTGATGCGCAGGAACCAGTCGCCCAGTGTTTCTGGAATCGGTGGTTCCGGCTCTGGGGCACGTAACGCCCTGCGGGCGGCCTGGCGGGCGCGGTTGGCGTTGAGACCGTAATGGCGGATGCGTGCCATGCCGCGCGGCAGGATGTGCAGCAGGAATCGGCGGGTGAACTCAGCGACCTGGAGGGTCATCGGTTTGACCTGATCGCCGTCACGGTAGTCGCGCCACAGGAACGTCACACGACGGCCATCAAAGCTCTGGATGCGCTGGTTGCTGATCGCGGTGCGGTGGGTGTAGCGACCCAGGTAGCCGATCAGGTGCTTGGGCCCGGCAAAGGGCGGTTTGATGTGGAAGCTCCAGGTCTTTTGGTACAGCGGTGTCAGCCAACGATTGAAGGCAGCATCGTCCTTCAAATGGGCCAATGCCCCACCGAACCTGAGTTCACCGTGCAGGGCCTTGAGCCCATCCAGATAGCCCCGGCGAAACCAGTTGCGTAGTGCCTTTGCTGGAAACAAATAGCCTTTGGGCGTCGCCTTCCAGGTGCCCTCGTCGGTCAGCGCCCCGGCCGTCACCAGGCAATGTACGTGGACGTGCTGGCTAAGGTTTTGACCCCAGGTGTGCAGCACCATCGTGATCCCCAGTCGCCCGCCCAGATATTTGTGGGCAAAATACTGAAGCGTTTGGTTGGCCTGCTGGAACAGCAATCGGTACAGCATCCGTGGGTTGCCTTGGATCAGCTGGTTGAGGTCATGCGGCAGCGTAAAGACCACGTGGAAATAAGCGACCGGTAACAAACTGGCTCGGCGGGCATTGACCCACTGCTCGCGGCGCCGACTCTGACACAAAGGACAGTGACGATTACGGCACGAGTGGTAGTGGAAATGCTCGTAGTTGCAATCTTCGCAGCGCGCAACGTGGCCGCCCATCAGCGCCGTGCGGCAACTCTGGATGTCTAACACCGCCTTGGCGACCACCGCTGGCTGACGGTCCAGTTCAATCGGAACCTGTTGGAAGATCGCCTGCAGGTTCGCCCTGACCTTATCCCCGGCCATCAAGGGGTGAGCGGACCAGTTTTGGATCGCATTGCGCCAGATGCACATAGCGCATGGTGGTTAGCACCGAACGATGCCCCATCAACTGCTGGACCAGGGGCAACGGCGTACCCTGCTCGACCAGGTGTGTCGCGAAGGCGTGGCGCAGTGCGTGGATGCTGCCGCGCTTGGTGATGCCCGCTGCTGCTTTGGCTTCATTGTAGGCGCGTTGCACACACGATTGGCTGAGACAACGTCCGGGTTTGGCGCCGGGAAAAATCCACGGCTCTGACTCAACTCCGGAGCGGTACTGGTCCAGCACCACGATGGCCCGCTGTCCCAGGACGGTGTAACGATCCTTTTGACCTTTGCCCTGATCAATTCGGATGGTGCGGCGATCACGGTCGATAGCGGTCCATTTCAATCGTCTGACTTCATCGACCCGCAGCCCGCCACTGTATGCCAGTATGATCAGCAAGCGATTGCGCAGCCGACGGGCCTGTTGGATGATCGCATCCACCTCTTGAGGACTGAGGATCTCGGGCTGTCGTTGGCGCTGGCGCGGCATCACGGGGTGAAAATCCTTCGACAGGCGACCGAGCACGTGACGGTAAAAGAACGCGATGCCGTTCCAGGCCAGACGCACGCTGGCCGGCGCCAAGTGACGCTGGGACATCGACAGCAAGAAGTCCTCAATGTCGCACTCGCTGATGCGATCGGGAGAACGGTGGTAGTGGTTGGCCAGTGATATCACGCCCCACAGGTAGCTTTCCTGGGTGCGCCGTGCAAGGCCACGCCGGATCATCTCGACGATCATGCGTTGTCGTAATGGTGTCATGGGAAACTCTCCAATCTAAGAAAATGCCACCAAACCCGGTGTCGGTGGTCATAAAGATTGGAAAACAAATCGGCAGGAAATGCCCGACAAATCAGTGTGATGTGTTTAGAAAAACAGAGTCGATCGGAGAAAGCACCGCGAAGCGGTTATGTTCAACGTTTGAATTAACCGGCACCATCTCTGATGGCGTCCGTGTTTAATGATTTGTTAGGTTTCATTGGCTGCTTGGCTAAGCGACATCCAACAAAGCGCTCGGGTTCTTGTGTGCGATGAGCAATAAGGTGCGTGCGGCACCCGAAGGTGCGCGCCGGCCTTGCTCCCAATCCTGTAAGGTGCGTACTGAAACGCCGAGTAATGAAGCAAAACGAGCCTGCGAAAGTCCGGTCTTCTTTCGAATACTTTGAACTTTTGGAACATTGACAACCCGAACGGATTCGCCCCGTTTCAGTTGGCGAATTCCATCCAGGATTTCAGTTCCGATATCCCTTTGCTCAGTCATTCTCAATTTCCTCGCGAATTTGTTTCAAAACATTCCCAGGTATCGAGTCGGTAACATTTTTCGGGTACATGGTTAGCATCCAGATTATGGCGTTGGACTGGCGAACAAAATAGATAACCCGGTATCCACCTCGCTTTCCACGACCAGCAGCAGCCCATCTAATCTTCCTCACGCCACCGCTACCTCGAATAACGGCTCCGGCTTCAGGATTGTTCATGAGTTCCTGTTGCAACTTACCGTATTCTTCATCTGACAGGTAATCGCTCACCAAACGGGTAAACAGAGTCGTCTCGATAAAGCTGAACATCCAATAATTATACGGCACTGCCGTATAGCTAGTATGTAGGATATTAGCTCGACTGTAAACATAACTTTCAATTAGGTGGAAAATCGTGCATATCAGGCATTCTGTCCTGATATGCACGTCCAGAGTAGCTATTTTGTGATGAAAGTGATTGATATGCAATGAGAAAATTATTTTATTGCCTTGGAAAGCATTCCGTATCAGGAGATTTCACGTGATATAACGCTAATCCTTCCTACAGGCATTCGGGTAAGTGTCTGATATTTTCCAAGTGATCCGATATTTAAGCTGTATTTGCGATAAGGAGTACAGCTATGTCAAAACTGCTGAATGACGTGAGAAATAAGCTTCGAGTGCACCATTATGCTTTGAAAACCGAGAAGACATATGTGCAGTGGATTAAGCGTTTTATTTTGTTTCACAACAAAACCCATCCGCTGAAGATGGGCAAAGTGGAGGTAGAGGCATTTTTGACGTGGCTTGCAGTAAAACGAAAAGTAGCACCATCAACCCAGAATCAGGCATTGCAGGCAATTCTATTCCTCTACCGGAAAGTACTGGAAATCGAACTGCCCTGGCTGGATGATGTCGTTCGGGCCAAACAAAAGCGCCGCATTCCCGTGGTTCTATCCCAGCAGGAAGTTACGATCATACTGGCTGCTTTACAGGGTCAGCATCAACTGATCGGCAGGTTGTTCTACGGGGCTGGCGAGCAGATGCCCAATGGCCGCTGGCGCTTCCTTAATTTTTGAGCAATTCTTTGCGTAGAGCCTCGAAGTTGCCGGGGATCGTACTGGATAGGACTTCCTTGTCTTTTACTGCCTCGAGTTCGGGGGGCAGGGGAATCTCGATGCCGAGGGTTTCTTCGATGACTTCCAGGAACTTGGCCGGGTGGGCGGTGCACAGGAAAACGCCTTCTTCGCCGGCCTCGAGAGACTGGTTCAGCGCCGCCCAGGCCAGCGCGCTGTGCGGGTCGGCAAGGTAACCGCGAGCATACAGGTCTCTCATGGCCTTACGGGTCTGGTCATCGTCGAGCGCGGTGGATGAGAGCAGGTCCGCCAGCACCAGGCCGTGTCGTTCCCCCAGTTCCAGCACGCGGGGGAAGTTGTTCGGCAGTGAAATGTCCATTGCATTGGTGATCGTGGTGACGGTCGCTTGCGGATCCCATTTTCCTGAAGCCAGGAAACGCGGAACCGTGTCATTCACGTTGGTCGCTGCAATCACACGCTTGTAGGGAAGGCCGATGGCACGGGCAATCAGGGCGGCGGTGATGTTGCCGAAATTACCGCTGGGTACGCTGAGCACCAATTTGCGTACAT
>JADFKH010000040.1 GCA_022565025.1 Pseudomonadota bacterium | reverse complement strand
TGGAGCAATCTTCTGCCAGTTTCCTGGTGGCCTGGACAATGTCCCAGCGACCCCCGTAATTGACTGCTACGTTGAATGTCATGCGCGTGTTACCGGCAGTTTGGGCCTGGGCCCGGTGAATTTTCTGCTGTAAGGCAGACGAAAAGGCTCCGACATCCCCGATAAACCGGATGCGCACGTTGTTTTCGTTTAATTCCCTTGTTTCCCGGTCCAGCGCACGCATGAACAGGTCCATCAGTCGGCTGACTTCGGGTTCAGGGCGGCCCCAGTTCTCACTGGAAAATGCGAACACCGTCAGTTCCCTGACGCCAAGCTTGCCGCAATGCTCAATGACTGAGCGTAGCGCTTTCAAACCAGCGTTGTGCCCCATCGATCTTGGCCGGTTGCGCTGTAACGCCCAGCGGCCATTACCATCCATAACAATGGCAATGTGAGCGGGAATTCCGGAATCAGATCTCAAGGAGTTCCTTTTCTTTTTCAGCGACGATTCCATCTGCTTTGCCTACGGCCGTGTCGGTGACATTTTGGATTTCATGTTCCGCCTTGTGCTCTTGGTCTTCGGAAATATCCTTTTCCTTGAGCAATTCCTTTATGTGGTGCATGGCATCACGGCGGATATTCCGAATTGCAATTTTTGTGTTTTCGCCTTCATGATGCACAACCTTGCCCAGTTCAACGCGACGTTCTTCGGTCAAAGGCGGTAAGGGAATCCGGATGACCTGGCCGGCCGTCGCCGGGTTGAGACCGAGATCGGACTTGAGGATGGCTTTCTCGATCACCTGGACCATGGCTTTATCCCATGGTGTTACGCTCAATGTCCGGGCATCCTCAACCGCTACGCTTGCTGCCTGGCTGATCGGAACTTCACTGCCGTAGTAATCCACGTGAATGTGTTCGAGCAGGCTGGGGTGTGCACGGCCGGTGCGGATTTTGGCCAGTTCGTGACGCAGGGATTCCAGGCTTTTACTCATTCGGACCCTGGTGTCTTTGTGAATATCTGCGAGCATGAAAGCCTCCTCTTTACCAATCTTGTATCAATATCAGGATACCAGGGTGCCGATGGCTTCTCCTTTGATTAGGCGACCCAGGTTTCCCTCTTCAAAAACACTGAAAACCCGAATAGGCATTCCCTGGTCACGGCAAAGTACGATGGCGTTCGCATCCATCACCCCAAGCTTACCTTCTATGACCTGATCATAACTGAGTTCGTCGAATAACACTGCTTGTGCGTCCAGGACCGGATCCGTGGAATACACGCCATCCACCTTGGTTGCCTTGAGGACGATATCGGCGCCAATTTCAATCGCGCGTAAGGCTGCGGCGGTGTCGGTGGTGAAGAAGGGGTTGCCGGTGCCGCCGGCACAAATGACGACTCGTCCTTTTTCCAGATGCCGGATTGCGCGGCGGCGTATATAGTCTTCACATACATCATGTACTGAAATTGCCGACATCACGCGGGCGTCTACACCAATACCCTCCAAAGCGTCCTGGAGGGCCAGGGAATTCATCACCGTGGCAAGCATTCCCATGTTATCACCGGTGACCCGGTCGATGCCCGATTCAGCCAGCCCGGCTCCGCGAAAAATATTTCCGCCGCCTATGACGACTGCAATCTGTATATTCGACCGGGTGACATCACCAATTTCGACAGCGATCCGGTGAATCATTTTTGGGTCGATGCCGTACTCTTCGTCACCCAGCAGCGCTTCACCACTGAGTTTTAAAAGAATTCGATGATAGACTTCCTCAGCCACTGGTCACCTGTTGCATGACTTCGCGTGCACAATTGGACTCCTACTTCTCGATGCCTTCGCCGACTGCGAGACGCTTAAATCCGTTGACGTTGGCGTTGTTCTGACTCATTAGTTTGCCTACAGTCAGGTCTGGGTTCTTGACAAAAGTTTGTCCCAGCAGTGTGATCCCTGCGAGGTGTTTGCGCAAGCGTCCGCTGACCATTTTTTCAATGATCTCCGCCGGCTTGCCGCTGCTTTTGGCCTGCGCAATCAAGATGTCCTTTTCACGGGCAATAATTTCTGCGGGTACGTCTTCGTCTGCTACGAATTTAGGGTTCAGCGCCGCAATATGCATGGCCAGGTCACGGGCAAGGGTTTCATCACCGCCAGTCAGGTCGACCAGCACGCCGATTTTACCACCGTGGACATAGGTGCCGATCGTTCCATCGGTAGAAATGTGTACGAAACGCCTGACCTGGATGTTTTCACCGAATTTCGTCACCAGTATCTGGCGAGCCTGTTCCACAGTCGCGTCCCCGATGCGGGTGCTTAGCAGTGCTTCAACGTCAGCTGGGTCTTCACACAATGCGTTGGCCGCTACGGCCTCGGCAAAGGAGTTAAAGTTCTCATTTTTGGCGACAAAATCGGTTTCACAATTCACTTCGACCATGACGGCATGTTTGCCGGTTGCCGAAAGTGACAGGGCAATCATCCCTTCCGCGGCAACGCGGCTGGCTTTTTGGTTGGCATGGGCCAGTCCTGACTTGCGCAGGTGGTCGACTGCGGCTTCGATGTCACCGTTGGTTTCCACCAGTGCTCTTTTACATTCCATCATGCCTGCACCGGTGCGATCACGAAGTTCTTTTACCATTGCAGCTGTTACTGCCATGAGAATTTCCTCTGTTAATTCAGGTTAAGTCCTACACTAGACCTATTCCTTGTCCGCTTTCTTGGCGGCCGTTTTTTTACTGGCCTTCTTTTTAGCAGTCTTCTTTTTAGCAGTCTTCTTTTTAGCAGTCTTCTTTTTGGTGACTTTTTCCTTGCTTGCTTTTGCCATGGTTACTTTTAATTCTGCGGCCTTTGTCTCGACTTTCTTAGCTGCAGATTTTGCGACGGCCTCAGGCTCTGCTTTTTCTTCTTCTGCAGAAGAATCTTCAGTTTTGACTTGTTTAGTTTTGGTCGCGGATTCTTCGGCCTTGGTTTCTTCCGCTTTGGCTTCTTCGGTGGAAGGTTCAGTTTCAGCATCTACCGGCGTGCTTGGGGTAACGCTTTCTACCGGTTCATCTTTCTTCTCTTGCATATTTTTCTTTTCGGCTTTTTTCGCCACGGCTTGCGTAGCTGCGGTGTCCGCAGTAGCCGTTTCAGTGGCAGGAGCAGCGGCTGTAGGGGTTGCTTCCTCTGTTGCGGCTTGGGCCTCAGCCTCCGCTTCGGGGGCGGCTACCGTTAGCTTGCGGACAACGACCTTTTTGCTCACTTTTTTGACGATGGCTTGTTTGATCCCTGGCTTGGCTTTGGAAGCTTTGCGCCTGATGGGCTTGCCCTCGGCATCCAGTTCGACGAATTCGTCGTCCACATCAACTTGTGGTAACGAGGCACGGCCTTCGAGCACGGCTTCGGCAGCCAGTTGTGCGTACAGCCGGATGGAGCGGATGGCATCGTCGTTGCCTGGAATGACGTAATCGATGCCATCGGGAGAGCAGTTGGTATCCACGATGGCAATCACCGGAATGCCCAGCTTGCGAGCTTCTTTTACCGCGATTTCTTCATGGCTGACATCAACGATAAACAGTGCGTCGGGCAGTCCCTTCATGTCTTTGACGCCGCCCAGGCTGCGCTCCAGTTTGTCGCGCTCACGGGTCAGTTGCAGCACTTCCTTCTTGACCAGGTGATCGATGCTGCCATCCTCACTCATTCCCTCAAGCTGTTTGAGTCGTTTGACGGACGCGCGAATAGTGCGGTAGTTGGTCAGCATACCGCCCAGCCAGCGGTGCGAAACAAACGGCATGCCGCAACGCCTTGCTTCTTCTTCGATGGCTGCGCTCGCGGCACGCTTCGTGCCTACGAACATGATGGTTCCACGCTTGGCCGCTAACTTGCTGATGAAGTTCATCGAGTCGTTCAGCAGCGGCAGCGTTTTTTCCAGGTTGATGATGTGGATCTTGCCACGGGCCCCAAATATGAAAGGAGCCATCTTGGGATTCCAGTAGCGGGTCTGGTGACCGAAGTGTACGCCTGCTTCGAGCATTTGGCGCATGGTTACGTTAGCCATGTTGTTGGTCCTTGGAATACAGGAATCCCCGCGGTCCAAAGACTACGGGATTCCGGGGTTAGTCCTCCACGCACCCGTTGCAGAGACCCTGTTATTCGTTTCAGGGCACCCCTCTGAACCGTTGTGGTGCGTGTGCGTATTTGGCGCGTAGTCCAGGCTGTTTCAGCCGTTTGACGTGCCTGTATTGCGGTCGACCGGGGTAGGTCGAAAAAGCCGAAGAGTTATATCAGATTATGACCGTGGGGGCAATAGAGTTGTGTATATTCAGGCGAAACCGTGGGTATTCTGGCAAGAGTTAACCGGCCCTAAAGGTATTCAGTTCCCTGCCAGCCAGGTCAAGCCAGTTTTTTTCACTTTTACGGAAGTGTGCCGGCGCCAATTCGGCATCGCGGATCATACCCCTGAATTCTTCCGCCGCCTCTTTTTCTTTGCCTGAATTCTTCAGGGCGAGTCCGAGCAGGAAACGTGCCTGGGCGCCCGGATAATAGTCAGCCACAGCACGGTATTCCTGTATTGCTTCATCGCTACGGCCGGTCTTCTCCAGGGTGCGGGCGTACAGCAAGTGTCCTTCAGGGGAACGCAGATTCGGGTTGTGTTTTTGCAGTTCTTCCAGGGTTGCAAGGGAGGGTCCCCATCGTTCCTGGTCAAACTGGGCCCGGGCTTTCAGCAGCATCAGAGCCGGATCGGTTTCGAAAAATCCACCGAGAACCCGGTCCAGTATTTCTTCGGCTTCCGCTGCCTGGCCGGCCGCGAGCAGCGCCTGCGCGTAACGGCGGCCGTTATCTGCGTTGACTGATTGTTCCCAGGCTGCAGCATGGGTGCGAATATCCGCCCCGGGGTCAATTATGTTGCGCACACCGCGGCGAGCGCGCTGGCCGGTGATTCCGGAAGAGTACTCAGGGATGATTTCAACCACCAGGTAGGCCACACCGCCGATCAGGGGCAAGAACAGCAGCAGCCAGATCCAGTAGCGGTCCCGCCCGGTCTTCAATACATGGATGATCAACAGGAGCTGGATGAAATAGGTCAGGTAAACAGGCATGGCGGTTCAGGAATGGTTGCGCTTGTTATCGTGTCATAAATTGTCTTTGGTAGACATATTCTGTCACAACGGAGGCAGGAAAGTTCAATATCCGAGTGAGTTCTACTCGCTATTTTAACCTTAAAAGCATTGATACCGTTCCGCTGCTGCGCTGTGCGCAGTGGCGGAACGGGCTGGCCCGCTCACTTCGATAGCGCGTTCCTGGGTTAAATTTTTTTATGTATCTGGTAAGCAGCACGCTTGGCCCTTATTATTCACAGAATTAGCAACGACATCTGGAGCAAATAAATTGAAACTGGCATCTCTTAAAACCGGTGGCCGGGATGGAACGCTGATCGTGGTAAACCGGGCGTTGACTCAATATATTACGGCTGGTGAGGTTGCGGGAACCTTGCAACAGGCCATCGAGGACTGGTCAAATAGTGCTCCGCGACTGAATGCCATCTCCGAGGCATTGAATGCTGGCCAGTGTGATGAGGCCAGTGCACTGGACTGCAGCGCGTTGGCTTCTCCATTTCCGCGCGCCTATGAATTCGTCGACGGCAGTGCTTATTTGCCACATGTCGAGCGGGTGCGTCGTGCCCGCGGTGCGGAGGTACCCGAATCATTTTACCAGGATCCCTTGATGTACCAGGCTACATCGGCCGGGTTCCTGGGGCCGCGTGACCCGGTTCCGGTTGTCAGTGAGGACTACGGAATCGATTTCGAAGCGGAAATTGTGGTGGTAACGGACGACGTACCGATGGCGGTCAGTGTGGAGCAGGCGGCCGGGCATATCCAGCTGCTTGGACTGATCAACGATGTTAGTCTCAGGAACCTGATTCCTGCGGAGCTGGCAAAAGGTTTTGGATTCCTGCAGTCAAAACCACGGTCGGCCTTTTCTCCGGTATTCGTGACGCCGGATGAATTGGGCGATGCATGGCGCGATAGCGTTCTGCATCTGCCATTAATTTCTTCGCTCAATGGCGAGCACTTCGGTGCACCCGAAGCTGGTGTCGACATGCAGTTCAATTTCGCCCAGTTGACGGCACATGCAGCCAGGACACGGCCGCTGGGCGCCGGTACCATTGTCGGTTCAGGAACCATCGCGAATCAGGACGAAAGTCTGGGCTCATCCTGCCTGGCAGAACGGCGAATGCTGGAGATTATTAAAAGCGGCAAACCTGAAACTCCTTTCATGGCTTTTGGTGACAGGATACGTATCGAAATGCTGGATGCACAAGGACGTTCCATTTTCGGTGCGATTGAGCAGGTGATAGAACGATATGTCTGAAAATAAGACCACAGCGCCGGTCCTTTACAGTTATTGGCGCAGTTCCTCATCTTACCGGGTGAGGATAGCCCTGAACCTGAAAGGGATCGATTACCAACAGGTTCCGGTCCACTTGGTCAGTAATGGCGGTGAACAGAATCAGCCAGCCTACCGGGAAATCAACCCCCTGGGCCTGGTGCCGGCGCTGGTGCACGACGGCCAGGTCGTGGTTCAGTCCCTGGCAATCTGTGAATACCTTGAAGAAGCCTTCCCCGCCTCGCCGCTGTTGCCTGCGGACAAAAGGAGCAGGGCCAGGGTCAGGAGCATTGCCCAGAGCATTGCCAGTGAGATTCAACCCTTGAACAACCTGGGTGTAATGCAGTATCTGAAAAAGGAAATGGGGCAGACAGAGGAAACAGTCCGGAGATGGTATGTCTACTGGGTGGACCGGGGTTTTTCTGCCATTGAATCCTGGTTGGGAAGCCGGCACACGGGCAGATTTTGTCATGGTGATGCACCCGGCCTCGCAGACTGTTTCCTGGTACCCCAGGTTTACAATGCGGAACGCTTCGACTGTGACCTTGAGCCGTACCCCCTTATCATGAGGATCACTTCTTTGTGCCGGGAATTGCCCGGGTTCCGGGCCGCCGCACCCGAAAACCAGCCAGATACCGGAATTAAGGGCTTAACTCGAACGCCCGCATGAGTCATAATTCCAGACCTTAATGCAAACTAACATGCAAAACCTTGTATTTCTTTTAATCTTGTTGCTGCTTTTCGCCTGTGCGACGACCAAACCGGCGGTCGATGCATTTGCCAGTGCCGAAAATGCCATAGAGGCCGCGGTCCAGGCGGGTGCCGAAGAGCATTCACCGGTGGAGTTGCGGTTTGCTCGGGAAAAGCTGGCCGAGGCGCACAAGGGGATGGAATACAAGCAATTCGACAAGGCGATTTACCTGATCGATCAATCTGAAATTAATTCCGAACTGGCCCTGGCCAAAGCCAGGGCGGCAATCATACGCGGAAAGGTAACGGACCTGGCACGGGAAAACGAGATTCTCCGGGAAGAATTTGAATCCACTTTCGGGAAGAATTTCAAATGAGCCGGATGGTTGTGAACTTGGCGGTTGCAAGAATCCTGGCCGCTGCAGCAGCAGTTGTCGTGTTGCTCACAGCTTGTGTCAGTTCACCCAAAAAAGACCTTGCACTGGAGCACGTGAAAGCTCAATTGCTGGAACTGCAAGCCGATGAAAAACTGGCGGGCTATGCTACGCTGGCGCTGGGTGAAGCAAAAAGGGCGTTGCGTCAGGCTGAGAGTACCACCAGTGATCATACCTACCGTATCCACCTGGTCTACATGGCTGATCGAAGGATTCAGATTGCACGGGCCACGGCACAACACGAACTGATGGAAGAGGAGTTCGACCGGCTGGAAGACGAACGCAGTGCGATGCTGGTGCGCAGCAGTAAACTTGAAGCTAAGCAAGCCAGGCAGGAAGCTGAGCAGGCAAGGATGATGTCGGCGGCGCGGGCCGAAGACGCAAATCGTGCGAGGGAAGAAGCCCAGCAGGCTTATTCTCGTGAAGAAGAATCTGCGCGCAACGCGCAACAGGCACGCGAAGAAGCGGAGGCGGCCAAGGCACTTGCCGTTTCCAGCGCAACGGCGGCTGAGCTGTCGCGCAGGGAAGCGGACCTGGCAACGGAACAAGCCGATTCACTGCGTCGCCAGCTGGAAAATCTGCAATTACGCCAGACCGAAAGCGGCGTAGTAGTGACGCTGGGCGATGTACTGTTCGAGACAGGTCAGTCAGGACTTAGGGAAGAAGCACAGTTCAGCCTGGTTGAAGTTGTTGACTTGTTGCAGAGCCAGCCGGACCACAAAATTCGCATCGAGGGTCACACAGACTCCACCGGCGATGCGACAGAGAACCTCAAGCTGTCAGAACAAAGAGCCTATAAAGTAATGGATTCTCTGGTGGCGCTTGGCGTGGATCCACTTCGTGTCACGGCCGCTGGAATGGGAGAGAACTTCCCCATTGCCAGTAATGAAACTGAAGAAGGCCGCAGCCAGAACCGGCGTGTTGATGTGATCCTGCTGGATGATTGACCCGGCGGGCTTTTTTTATTTTCTTACCAGAGAATTTGCTTGCCGTTGTGGATCAATTGCGCTAGATTTAGCGCAGCAATATGGTTTTTCCAATTAAAAATGGAGTTCGCGGATAATGGCGCTCGTGCCTCGTATCCGTTGCATGTCGCATTTCAAACTCCCAATCCCCTCGCTAGAAAATTATTTGAACCACCCAGCCTCAGCGCCAATAATTGTAATGAGCTGCGGTATATTGTCGTATTTACATAGATCAGATTCGGAGGATCCCTATGTTTGAACACCGCCAGGAACAAATGGAAAAAATGAAGCAGGAAAATGAAGATTTTCTTAGAGTATTCAATCGTCATCAAGAACTGGACAAACGCGTCACAGCCGCTGAAGTGGGCACGGTCTCGATGGACGACCTGGCTCTCAACCAACTCAAAAAAGAAAAACTCTGGGCAAAAGATCAACTGGCGCGCATGATGGACACTGTCGTTTCCTGACCGTTCGCACAATTCGTAGCAATAGAAATGGTACCCGACCCTGTGGGTCGTCCATGAAGGTCTTGGGCAAATGGCCCCATGCTGGGTGTCTCATCACTAGCCAAACCACATTCCTCCCCGAATGAAAATTTTCAATAATGTTCTCGAACTGATCGGCAACACGCCCGTGGTGCGAATCAATCACCTGGATACGGGGCCCTGCGAGTTGTTGATCAAGCTGGAAAGCCAGAATCCCGCCGCTTCGATCAAGGACCGCATTGGTTTGAAAATGATCGAGGACGCGGAACGCGCAGGGTTGATCAAGCCGGGTTCGACGCTGGTGGAAGGGACGGCTGGAAACACGGGCCTTGGCCTGGCCCTGGTAGCCGCGCAAAAGGGATACCGCTTGATACTGGTGATCCCTGATAAGATGAGCAGCGAGAAGATATTCAACCTAAAAGCGATGGGGGCCGAAGTCATACTCACGCGGTCGGACGTGGCCAAGGGGCACCCGGAGTATTACCAGGATCTGGCTAAACAGCTTGCAAATGAAATGGAGGATGCCTATTTCATTAACCAGTTTGGCAATCCATCCAATCCGACAGCGCATGAAGAAGGAACCGGGCCGGAAATCTGGCGCCAGGTGGATGGTCAATTGGATGCGATCGTTCTCGGCGTGGGTTCGAGTGGAACGGTGACCGGTCTGTCGCGATATTTTGCCCGCGTGGCTCCTGAACTGGAACTGATCCTGGCCGATCCTGAAGGGTCCATACTCGCTGACTACATCAATAAAGGGACGCTGTCTGCCAAGAGCGCCTCCTGGATGGTGGAAGGGATAGGTGAAGATTTCCTGCCCACAATCAGTGATTTCACCCGCGTTAAAAAAGCTTATTCGATCAGTGACCGGGAAAGTTTCCTGACCGCCCGCGAACTGTTGGTCAAGGAAGGGATACTGGCCGGGTCGTCCACCGGAACCTTGTTGGCAGCTGCACTGCGGTACTGCAGGGAACAGGCCGAAGCGAGGCGCGTATTGACTTTCGCTTGCGACACCGGCAATCGCTATTTGTCGAAAATGTTCAATGATTTCTGGATGCGCGACCAGGGTTTCATTGAAACAGACAGTCACGGTGACCTGAGAGACCTGATTGCCAGGCCTTACGCATCGAGGGATACGGTAACGGTTGGTCCCGGGGAGCCCCTTGCCAATGCTTACAAGCGCATGAAGCTTTATGATGTATCGCAACTGCCGGTCATAGTGGATGATCAAATTGTGGGTATTGTCGACGAATCAGACCTGTTGATGGCCGTGGCCGAATCTCCCAGCCGATTCGAGGATCCCGTGAGCACGGCAATGGTTTCCGAGTTGACTGAAATCGATGTGAGGGCATCGGTGTCTGAACTGATGCCGATTTTTGTACGGGATTTTGTCGCCATTGTGAAAGACGGGTCGAAGTTCCTGGGATTGATTACGCGGGTGGATTTACTGAATTATCTGCGCAGGAAAGCAGACCGATTATGAAAAAAAAGCACAGATTTACCTCTACTGGCGAAATGCACAGACTGTTTGTCCGATCCGGTTTCGCAGTGGTGCTCTTTTGCTGCAAAAAGTGGCAGAATAGACGGCCGCAATACAGTCAATCTGTCGTTGAGGGAAGCGTCAAACAAAAAATGGGGGCAAGGTAAACAGGCCCGTGAAAATAACTTATTGATATGGGTGCCTTTCCATGGGTGAATTGAGGATTGAAGCGATGTCGTTGAGCAAAAACTTTGGCGGCATCGTGGCGGTAGACCGCTTGAGTTTTTCAGTCGGGGCTGGAGAAGTCCTGGGTTTTCTCGGCCCCAACGGCGCCGGTAAGTCGACCACCATGAAAATGCTGACGGGATTCCTGGCGCCGAGCGGGGGAACCGCGACCATCAACGGGCATGACATCATCAATGACTCATTGGCAGCGAGGCGGATCATTGGCTACCTGCCCGAAGGCGCACCCAGCTATGGTGAAATGACGGTCAGGAATTTTCTCGAATTCATCGCCAGAGCCAGGGGATTCAAGGGCCGCGAGGCCCGGCGAAAAGCCGCTGCCGCTATCGATCGACTGAATCTGGAGTCGGTGCCGGAGCAGACGATCGAAACGCTGTCCAAGGGGTTCAAACGGCGGGTTGGCCTGGCCCAGGCGATTCTCCATGATCCGCAGGTGTTGATCCTCGATGAGCCAACCGATGGCCTGGATCCCAACCAGAAACATGAGGTCAGGAGCCTGATCCGGGATATGTCCAGCGAAAAAATCATCGTGATTTCCACCCACATGCTGGAGGAGGTCCAAGCCCTGTGCAACCGTGCAATGATCATTGCCGATGGCAGGTTGTTGGTCGACGATACACCGGCGGGCCTGATTGCCCGTTCCCGCTACCACAATGCGGTGACACTGGTGGTCGAGGAGCCTGAGCGTGTGGCGAGCATTTTGAGCGAGATACCCCAGGCCCGTAAAGTAGAGCTGAGGGAAGGGGAATTGACGGTGTTTCCTGCCGAGGGCGCCCGCCTTTTCGAGGTTATTTCCGATGCAGTGAAGGAATATGGCTGGTCGGTGAGCGAACTTCGCCTTGAAGCGGGCAGGCTGGATGAAGTGTTTCGCCAGGTGACACAGGGGACAGTGGGAAAATGAGTACGCCAAAGAGTTCGGGCATGAGTTCGGTTATCAATGTCATGAGGAGAGAATTGTCGGGTTATTTTTCCACGCCGGTGGCCTGGGTGTTTATCGTGATCTTCCTTGTGATGTCCGGTGTTTTCACTTTTTATATCGGCTCTTTTTACGAACGGGGGATGGCTGATCTGGCGCCGTTCTTCCAGTTCCATCCCTGGCTCTACCTGTTCCTGGTGCCGGCGATCGCCATGCGCCTGTGGGCGGAGGAGAGGCGTTCGGGGACCATTGAGCTGCTGTTGACGCTGCCGCTGACCACAGGCCAGGTTGTGCTCGGCAAATTCCTGGCGGCGTGGCTGTTTCTCGGGCTGTCGCTTATGCTGACTTTTCCCGTATGGCTGACGGTGAATTACCTGGGGAATCCAGATAACGGAATCATCGTTGCCGGTTACATCGGCAGCTGGTTGATGGCTGGCGGCTTCCTCGCCATTGGTTCGTGCATGTCCGCAGTGACCCGCAACCAGGTCGTGGCCTTCATTCTCAGTGTCGTGGTTTGCTTCGGTTTCCTACTAAGCGGCTTGCCAATGGTCATGAATGTGTTTACCCAATGGGCGCCGCAGGCCTTGCTGGATGTGATCGCGGATTTCAGTTTTCTTGCCCATTTCGCGGCCATTTCAAAGGGGGTGATCGATCTGCGCGACCTGGTTTATTTCGTCCTGGTGACGGCGTTTTGGCTGATGGCCAACACCATCGTGCTCGAAATCAAGAAAGCGGACTGAGGGTTAACAAATGCACAAGAAGTTCATTTATTCACTGGGTTCCCTGGTACTGCTGTTGATTCTTTTTTTCGCCATCAGCATGCTTTCGAGCCGTTTACTCAGGGGCATGCGGGTAGACCTCACCCAGCACGGGTTGTATACGCTCAGTGACGGCAGCCGCAATATCCTCAGGGAACTGCGCGAACCGGTGAACCTGTACCTGTTCTTTTCCGGCGAAGCCAGTCGTGGCCTGCCGCAAATCCGCAGTTATGCCCGGCGTGTTGACGAAATGGTGGAAGAATTCGAGAATCAGGCTGCGGGCAGGCTGATCGTTCATCGCGTTGACCCGGAACCTTTTTCAGAGGAGGAAGACCAGGCCGCCGCCTTCGGTTTGCAGGCCGTGCCGGTGGGTGCAGGCAAGGAAACACTGTACCTGGGTATCGCCGGAACCAATTCGCTGGATGATGTGCAGGTCATGCCTTTCCTGCAGCCGTCCAAGGAAAAATTTCTGGAGTACGACCTGGCCAAGATGATCTCTTCACTGGGCAGTCCGGAGAAAACAAACATCGGCTTTATCAGCACGCTGCAGATGGGTGCAGGCTTCGATCCGGCCACCCAGCGAATGCGCGAGGCCTGGGTTGTGTATGAACAACTGGGCCAGTTGTTCGATCTCGAAACCATCGACCCGGGCGCTGATACACTGCCTGATAATATTGATCTCTTACTGGTGGTTCATCCTAAGGATCTGTCTGATCCGATGATGTACCAGCTCGACCAGTTCGTGCTTGGCGGAGGACGCCTGATTGTTTTTCTCGATCCGTTTGCCGAGGCTGATCGCGGCAACCCCAATGACCCGATGGCCATGATGCAGGCCGGCAGCGCCTCGAATCTGGGCCTCCTGCTCGATAGCTGGGGTGTGAGTTTTGAGACTGGCCGCGTGATCGGCGATCTCCAGTACGGCGTGGGCACCAGCCAGTCGCGGCATATCGGCATTCTCTCGGTGCCTGCCGATGGCCTCAACAGTGAAGATATCGTAAGTGCCGATCTACAGGCCGTGAACTTTTCGTCTACCGGCTGGCTGGCTCCGCTCGAAGGCGCCAGCACCCGATTCGAAACCCTGGTGCAAAGCAGTGAGAACGCTGCTCCGTTGGATGTTTCCCGTCTCAGATTCCTGACCGATCCGGCTCAGTTGATGCAAGGTTTCAATCCCACTGGTGACCGCTACGCGCTGGCAGCCAGGCTTACCGGGCCTGCCAAGTCGGCGTTCGACCCCCCTGACGGGGAGGCACAGTCCGCCAGCCACCTGGCAGAGTCTGGCGAGTCCGGGATCACCGTGATGCTGTTTGCCGACACGGACCTGTTGACCGATCGTCTGTGGGTGCAAAAGCAGCCTTTCCTGGGTCAAACCCTGGTGTCTGCATTTGCCGACAACGGCACGCTGGTCGTCAATGCCGTGGACCATATGCTGGGCAACCGGAACCTGATCAGCATCCGCACGCGCGTGAGTTCCAGCAGGCCTTTCGTGCGGGTGAGTGAATTGCAGGTCGAAGCAGAACGCAGCTACCTTGCCACCGAGGAGCGGCTGCAACAGGAACTGACCGAGACGGAGCGCAAGCTGACCGATCTGCAGCTGGCAAAAGGCGAGAGTAATCTGCTGGTACTCAGTGATGAACAACAGGCTGAAATCGATCGTTTCATGGATCGTAAGCTGGAGATACGCAGGCAACTTAGGCAGGTCCAGCACGATCTGCAGCGCGACATAGACCGGCTCGGTACCAGGCTCAAAATGATCAATATCGTTTTAATGCCGGTATTGGTCATGATTGCCGCCCTGCTTTACGCTGTGCAGCGGCGCCGGCGGCAAAACACTCAGCAGGTCAGTGAGGAAGCAGCCTGATGAGCAAAAAGCACTTTTCCACCTTGTTGCTGGTGACCGTCGTGGTTGCGGTGCTGGTCTTGCTGGTTTCCGGCAAAACCGCGAAAGAAAGCGCATTCCATAAACACCGCTTACTGCCGGGGCTGGCCACGCTGGTCAACGATATCGAGTATGTACGAGTGACCGGCGCAGGCGGCGAGACCATCGCGACGCTGAACCGGCGTGGTGAAAAGTGGCTGGTGGCGGAATCTTCGGATTACCGCGCGGACTGGACAGTGCTCAGGAAACTCTTGTCTGATCTTGCAGCCGCGGAAGTCACCGAGGGGAAAACATCAAATCCGGAGCTCTACAAACGCCTGGGCGTGGAAGATGTGGACGCGCCGGATGCAGCGGGTGTGTTGATCGGTTTTGCTGAAGAAACCGGTCTGCCTTCACTGATCGTCGGCAACAAGGCGCAGGGCAGGCAGGGTCAGTACGTGCGGCTCAATGGCAGCGATCAAAGTGCGCTGATTGACCGGGCGTTGACTGTGCCCGGTGATTTGCAGCAATGGCTGGAGCGGGAAATCATCGATATCCAACAAGCTGAACTGGTTGAGATTTCTGTCACCCACCAGGATGGAGAGCAGATCGTTCTGAAAAAGGCTTCCGCCGACGATACGGATTTCGAATTGCAGAAGATTCCCCAGGGCAGAGAGGTCAAATCCAACTGGACCGTCAACTCCATCGGTGGAGGCCTGGCTTCTCTTCGTCTGGACGCAGTGGTTCCGGCCAGCGATATCGACTGGTCGGATGCCGTGAAGATCAGTGCATTGACTGCCGATGGTCTGCAGGTCTCAGCGCAACTGGCTTCTGTGGAGGACCAGTATTGGATTAGCCTCAGCGCGAGTGCGTACCAGGAGGCCGGTTCTGACCAGCCCACCGATGCGGGTATGGAAACTGATGCTTTCCTTGAACTCACCGAACGGGTGAACCGGATCACAGATCGCGTGACCGGTTGGGCCTATGCGATTCCGCAGTACAAAGCTGAGGTATTGACCAAGCGGATGGATGACTTACTCAAGCCGCTGGATACCGGTTGATGATCAGCCGCCGCGGCATTGCATTGAGTGCCGCCCTGTCCGGCTTGTTAGCCGTTATTCTGGCCGCAGTTGGCTCACATATTCTTCCGCAGGATGGTGCAGAAGCACAAAAGCTCTGGGCCACGGCGCTCCAGATCCATATGTTTCATACCGTCGCGCTACTGGGTATTGCAGCTTTGATCCAGCCTGGTTCTCCCAGGCTGATGCCCTGGAGCGGCAGCCTGATGACGCTTGGCTTGGTGTTTTTTTCCGGCAGCTTGTACTTGCGTGCCAGCGGGTTCGTTCCAGTACCCGGCCTGCTGGCTCCACTTGGAGGCCTGTTGTTAATGGCCGCTTGGCTGGTGCTTATCATCACCCTGATCGGGAAAAATCGGTTCTGATTTGGTCTTGAGGCCGGGAAGGGTTATATTTAGCCAATACCAACCGGGCCGCAAGGTACCGGACCATAATCTGCATCGGGGATTTTTATGCATCAGCCAGTTCTGTTTTCCTTACCCAAGCCCTGTGTTCAAGTTCTATTGCTCTTCTTTATGGTGGTTTCAGGCCAGTCGGCCTGGGCCGAAGATTTCAATTTTCCGGGTTTGAGCGGAACGGTCACGGTTTATGAAGACCAATACGGCATACCCACGATCAAGGGTGATTCTGAACTGGACGTTGTCTTTGTGCAGGGTTACTTCCATGCACGGGACCGTTTCTTTCAGATGGACCGGGACCGCAAGGGTGTTGCCGGTCGGGTAGCCGAATTACTGGGGCAGGCTGCATTGAGTTCGGATGTGCAGACCAGGACTTTGGGACTGGGGCGTGCAGCCACCAAGACCTGGCAAGCGATGGACGCGGAAACCAAGGGCTGGCTCCAAGCCTACGCCAACGGTGTGAATACCTATCTTGCCAATAATCCCTTGCCGCCGGAACATACGGTTCTGGAGATTACCCAGGTTGAGCCCTGGACCCCACTCGACACCATCCTCATCGGCAAAGGCCTGGCAGCGGGGTTTTCCCTCAGTTTTGCCGATGTTGATGCCACCATCACGCTGGGCACCTATGCTGGTTTTGGCGCGGTCATAGGATTCGATGGCGAGGCCTTGTTTTTCGAGGACACACATCGCTCAGCGCCGCCGGATGACCGGGTGACAGCCCCCGGATTCCTGGCCAGTATTGGCGGTATCGGCCTGTCCGGTATTGAAGTTGATGATCCGGATGGAAAAGCGGGATCATCTTTAGAATACATCGGCAGCCGGACCATTTCCGACAAGACATTGGCTATGGCGCTCAGCGTACGTGAGAAGTTGGACAACGCCCCTCTGACGGAAAAATGGATCCAGTCAACGGAACAATTGAACGGCAGTAATGCCTGGCTGGTTTCCGGTGAGCACACACAGACCGGTAACGCCATGATTGCCAATGACCCGCATTTGACCCTGGACACTCCGGCTATCTGGTATGAAAACCAGTTGATCTACAATAAGGATGGTGGTGAATGGCATGTCAATGGCGTCGTTCCGCCCGGCGCACCTGGCGTGGTTCTGGGTTGCAGCAATTTTGCCTGCTGGGGCGCGACCGTCAATCCGCTGGACGTGACGGACTTTTTCACCGAAGAATTCCTGACCAATGCGCTCGGTCTGCCCACCCATACCCTGTACAAGGGCAGT
>JADFKH010000223.1 GCA_022565025.1 Pseudomonadota bacterium | reverse complement strand
TCAAGTTGTCAGGTGGGTCTGAAATTCCCCAAAGCGCGGTGATTAGCCTCGGCCAGGGACGTCCGGAACTGCCACCTGACGGATTTATCAGAATTGAAGGAAATTCCAGAAAATTTGACCTTGACGGCTGGGTTGATGTAATCATCGATCAAGCGATTGAAGGCGAAGGCCTGGGTGGCCTGGAAATGGAAACCGGCCGCCTGGTGACGGGGCAGCTGGTTTTTCTCGACCGCCTGTTCAGCGATGTCACAGTAGATTTCAACGTGGTCGAGAGTGATTTGAAAGTCAGTTTCAGCGGCGAGGACATCGACGGAAAAGTCAGTTTCACGCGCAGGGGTAGTGGGCCACCGAGCCTTTCAGCGGAGTTCGAACGCCTGGCCTTAGCCGACCCGATTTCATCGGGTATGGAGATGGATTCGGACCCGGCCGACCTGCCTTCTTTGCACCTTTACGTGAAATCATTCCGTTATGCAGGCATTGAATTGGGTGAGACACGAGTTGAGGCCTATCCCACCCCGACCGGGTTTCACTTCGAGAAAGTGGAGACTGCTTCGGATCAGTTGACCGTGAAAGCGAGCGGAGACTGGTCGCTGGAAAATCACCAGCATCGATCGAACTTCGACATCCACATGACTTCGGAATCGCTGGGCAGTTTCCTGCAGTCGATGGATATCAGTTCTTCTATGAAAGGGGGGCAGACGATGGTGCGTTTTAGTGCCTGGTGGCCGGGGTCGCCGGCGAAATTTGCCCTGTCCCGGCTCAATGGGGAAGTTGAATTCACGGTAGTGCAGGGCAATATTAAAGATGCCAACACGGGGATAGGGCGGTTGCTGGGCCTGTTGAGCATCCAATCACTTCCCAAGAGGCTGGCGCTGGATTTCAGGGATGTGTTCGACTCCGGATTTTCTTTTGACGAAGCCAGCGGAACATTTGCGTTGAAGAACGGCCTGGCAATTACAGATGACGTGCGATTGAAATCGCCCGCAGCCACGATCAGCATGTCGGGAAGTACGGACCTGGTCGATCAACAGTATGATCAGTTGCTGACGATCAAACCGGGCCTGGGGAACACACTTCCCATTATCGGGGTCATCGCAGCCGGTCCAGGAGGGGCTGCAGCAGGGCTGGCCCTGCAGGGATTGTTGCAGGAGCAACTGGGGGAAGCCACGCAGGTACAATACAGCATAAGCGGCAGTTGGGATGAACCCGTCATTGAGTTGGTGATTGATCCGCCTGCGGAGGGTTGAGGGCTATAAACATGAACTGCAGTAAAATGGCAAGCCGATGACAGATGCACTTAAACTGGCGGAGCAGCAGTTGCTGTCACCCGGTGGGTTGGACCAGGTGCAGTTGGAACGAGTTCTGGCTCACCTGATGGGGCCGGCCGTTGATGCCGGTGACCTCTATTTTCAGTCCACCAGCCACGAATCGTGGCTGCTCGAGGACGGATTGGTCCGATCTGGCTCACATTCCGTGGAACAGGGTGTAGGCATCCGGGCCATCAGTGGTGAAAAGACCGGTTTTGCCTATGCGGATGAGATTGTGATGCCCGCCCTGCTGCAGGCATCTGGTGCAGCGCGTGCAATCGCCCGCAGTGGGCAGCAGGGGCAGGTGCAGGCCTGGAGAAAGCAACAGCCTCGCGCCTTGTACGGTGCTGAGGATCCCATATTGGCGCTGGGCGCAGAGGACAAAGTTGATCTGTTGCGGCAGGTTGACAGTTATACACGCTCCATAGATCCGCGTGTCAGCTCGGTGATTGTCAGCCTCGCAGCCACCTTTGAGACCATCCTGGTGGCGGCTACCGATGGTACTTTCGCAGCCGATATCCGGCCGCTGGTTCGTCTCAGTGTCAACGTGATTGTGGAACAGGGTGGCAGGCGTGAGCAGGGCAGTGATGGGGGTGGCGGGCGTTTCAATTACAGCGAACTGATCGACAACAACAGCTGGCAGCGAATGGCGGATGAAGCAGTGCGCCAGGCACTGGTCAACCTCGAGGCCGAACCGGCCCCGGCTGGAACCATGACGGTTGTTCTTGGTCCCGGCTGGCCGGGTATTTTGCTCCATGAAGCGGTGGGGCACGGATTGGAGGGTGATTTCAACCGCAAGGGCACTTCGGCGTTCAGCGGGAGGCTGGGTGAAAAAGTTGCCGCCGATTGTGTCACTGTGGTGGATGACGGAACCATCGAACGACGCCGTGGTTCCCTGACGGTCGACGATGAAGGTACGCCAACTGAGCATACCGTTTTGATCGAAAATGGTGTACTCAGAACGTATATGCAGGACAAGCTCAATGCCCGCCTGATGAATATGAAGCCTACCGGGAATGGCCGTCGTGAATCGTTCGCGCATTTACCGATGCCACGTATGACCAACACCTTCATGCTGCCGGGCGAGTTTGATCCTGAAGAGATTATTGCTTCGGTGAAGAAGGGCTTGTATGCAGTGAATTTCTCCGGTGGCCAAGTCGATATCACATCGGGGCAGTTTGTGTTTTCAGCCAGTGAAGCCTACCTGGTGGAAAACGGAAAGATTACTCGCCCGGTGAAGGGTGCAACGCTGATCGGCAACGGTCCCGATGCCATGACCCGGGTCTCGATGGTGGGCAACGATCTCAAACTCGATGCAGGGATTGGTGTTTGTGGCAAGGAAGGCCAAAGTATTCCTGTGGGCGTGGGTCAGCCCACCTTGCGGATCGACGGTCTGACCGTCGGCGGTACCGAGACATAGGTAAGTTTTAAAAAAGCGATGGCAGCGGTTCGTTTTCGTCCATATCGCGCAACAGGCGAAAAAGGGCGCGGGATGAGGCAGGTGGTTTTCCCCTTGATGCTTCACGTTGAGCATTGCGAATCAGCTGGCGAATGGCCTGGCCATCTGCTTCGTGCCGTTGCTGCAGTAGTTTTCCCAGTGCTGCGTCACCCGATTCCAGCAGGAATTCACGCCAGTTTTCCACCCGGTGTTGGCGTACCCGCAGCTGCCTGGCTTGGTTCTGGAAAGAATCAATGGTTTCTCTGATGGGTGTAGCATCGATCCGCCGGAGCTGCTTGGCAATGAATTGTAATTGCCTTTTGCCGGCGATGTGGGAGCGTATTTGCCGGGCCTCTTGCACGGCTTCGCGAACGCTTGCTTCCAGAGGCACCTTGGCCAACTGGGAAGAACTCAGTCTGATCAGTTCTATAGCAAGAGATTTCACTAACTGCGCATCACGTTTGCGCTGGCTTTTACTGATAAACTTTATTTCCCGGGAAAGCTTTTCCTTGCGTCCGTTCATTTTCTACCTTAAGGGGAAATGGCTCTATGCCTGATCAAACCATGGTAGCGCAGTCGCAGCTCGATCGTGAAGCTGAACTTGATGCGCTTGAATCTCACGTGCACGAGACACTGCGCCGTGCGCGCAAGGCCGGTGCGACCGCTGCGGAAGCTTCCGCCCATACCAGCCAGGGCCTTTCAGTTTCCGTCCGCCTGGGTGAAGTGGAAACACTGGAGCATATGCAGGACCGCGGAATCAGTGTCACCGTCTACATCGGCAAGCGCACGGGGCATGCCAGCAGCGCCGATCTTCGCGTTGAGTCCATTGCAGCCTGTGTAGATCGTGCCATGGAAATCGCCCGGTACACCCAGGAAGACCGCTGCAACGGACTGGCCGAGATTGAACTTTTGGCAACAGAATTTCCTGACCTGGACCTTTGGCATCCAAGCACCGTAGATGCAGATGCCGCTCTAGAAAGGGCGCTTGCCTGCGAAGCAGCCGGGCGTGCTGACAAGAGGATTACCAATTCGGAGGGTGCTTCCTTCAATGCCGGCCTGGGGATGGGTGTGTATGGCAACTCCAATCATTTCATCGGAAGAAGCGCCGGAACGCATTTCGGGCAGAGCTGTATCCTGCTGGCCGGTAAGGGTGATGGCATGCAACGGGACTACAGTTACGACAGCCGCCGCAAGCTGCAGGACCTGGAGTCTCCCGAGCAGACGGGAACCGAGGCTGCAAAGCGTACGATTAGAAGGTTGAACGCCCGCAAGTTGACCACGGGTGAGATGCCGGTATTGCTGTCATCGGAAGTGGCCAAGGGATTGGTCGGTCACCTGGTGGGTGCAATTTCCGGTACGGCCTTGTACCGGAATGCTTCTTTTTTGCAAGACACGGCGGGTGAGCAGTTATTTCCCGGTTGGCTGAATATCCTGGAGCGGCCCCACCTGCGGCGCGGAGCTGGCAGCGCCTCATTTGATGGTGAAGGGGTGGCGACCCGGGAAAGAAAAATTATCGATGCCGGAGTTTTGCAAGGATACGTAATGTCCAGCTATTCGGCGCGGCGCCTGGGGTTGCAAACGAGCGGAAATTCTGGTGGTGTTAGAAACCTGCTGCTGGAGCCGGG